>JAEZXM010000589.1 GCA_023419875.1 Pseudomonadota bacterium
CGCACGGACCGTGCGAGCAGGAGCGACCGTGTGAGCGATCACACCGAAGTGCCCGTGCTGCCAACACGCTTCGAGCGTCCGGCCGAAGAGTCGTGACTCTCTCCCGGGACGAAAGGACTGCACATGCAATCGATGAGAAGCGGTCGGGTGTCCCTCGTCGCCCTGCTGGCGGGACTTCTCACCGCCTGTGGATCCGGGTCGCCCGACGGCGCGGCGACGTCCGCCGGACCCGCGGCGGCGACGAGCTTCACGACGCTGGGCGCGGCCGCGGCGGGATCGGGCCGGTACTTCGGGGTGGCCCTGGCGAACGCCAAGCTGGGCGACGCGGCGTACACGACGATCGCCGCGCGCGAGTTCAACATGGTGACGGCCGAGAACGAGCTGAAGCCGGACGCCACCGAGCCGACCCGGAACAACTTCAGCTTCGGGCCCGCGGACAGGATCTACGACTGGGCGACCCAGCGCGGCTTGAGGGTCCGCGGCCTCACGCTCGTGTGGCACTCCGGGCTGCCGAGCTGGTGGGGCGCCCTCAGCGGCACGTCGCTCCGCGAGGCGATGATCGGCCACATCAACGGCGTGATGGCCCACTACCGGGGCAAGCTGTACGCCTGGGACGTGGTGAACGAGGCTCTCTACGAGGACGGCAGCCGGCGAAACTCGATCTTCCAGAACACCGGCGACGACTGGATCGAGGTGGCGTTCCGGACCGCGCGCGCAGCCGACCCCGACGTGAAGCTCTGCTACAACGACTACAACCTCGAGGACTGGAGCACCGCGAAGACCCAGGCCGTCTACCGGATGATCCAGGACTTCAAGTCGCGGAACGTGCCGATCGACTGCGTCGGGATCCAGACGCACCTCACCGGCGGCAGCTCGCTGCCCTCGAGCTTCCAGACGACGCTCTCGAGCTTCGCGACGCTGGGCGTGGACGTGCAGCTCACCGAGGTGGACGTCCGCAACGCGGACGCGAGTCAGTACGCCGGCCTGGTGACGGCGTGTTTGAACGTGCCGCGCTGCGCGGGCATCACCGTGTGGGGCGTACGGGACAGTGACTCCTGGCGGTCCAGCGAGAGCCCGCTGCTCTTCGACGGGAGCGGGAACGCGAAGGCGGCGTACGACGCGGTGCTGGACGCGCTCAATGACGCGTCCACGCAGTACAGCGGGACGAGCACTGCGGACGTCACGCTTTCGGTGAACGCGGGCGGGAGCGCGGCCGGCAGCTTCGTGGCTGACGCGTACTTCTCCGGCGGCAGCACCTACTCGACCACCAACGCGATCGACACCTCGCAGCTCGGCGGGACGGCGCCGCCGCAGGCGGTGCTGCAGACCGAGCGGTACGGCGAGTTCACGTACACGATCCCCGGCTTCGTCGCCGGGAGCGCGGCGACGGTCACGCTCTACTTCTCCGAGAGCTACTGGTCGGCGGCCGGGCAACGCACGTTCAACGTGGCCGTGAACGGCGCGACGGTGCTGACCGCGTTCGACATCTTCGCGTCGGCCGGCGGGCGGAACAGGGCGATCTCCCGGTCGTTCGACACGACGGCGAGCTCCAGCGGCCAGGTGGTGATCGCGTTCACGAGGGGCGGCGGCCCCGACAACCCCAAGGTCACCGGCATCACCGTGACGGCCGGCGGCACGCCGCCGCCGCCGACGTACACGCTCACGGTGACCAAGGCGGGGACGGGGAGCGGGCTGGTTTCCGGCTCGGGCATCGACTGCGGCGCGGCCTGCTCCGTGAGCTTCGCCGGCGGCACCCCGGTGACGCTCTCCGCCAGCCCGGGGGCGGGCTCGACGTTCGACGGCTGGGGCGGCGCGTGCAGCGGGACCGCGACGTGCGTGGTGACGATGAACGCCGCGCGCTCGGTCACCGCCACCTTCACGACGATTCCGGTGGGCGTCACCGTCGCGGTGAACGCCGGCGGCGCGGCCACCGGGAACTTCCTCGCCGACGCCTACTCCTCCGGCGGCAACACCTACTCGACGACGAACGCGATCGACACCTCGCAGCTCACTGGGACCGCGCCACCCCAGGCGGTGCTGCAGAGCGAGCGGTACGGCGAGTTCACGTACACGATCCCCGGCTTCGTCGCCGGGAGCGCGGCGACGGTCACGCTCTACTTCTCCGAGAGCTACTGGAGCGCGGCCGGGCAGCGCACGTTCAACGTGGCCGTGAACGGCGCGATGGTGCTGACCGCGTTCGACATCTACGCGGCGGCCGGCGGGCGAAACCGGGCGATCGCGCGGTCGTTCGCCGCGACGGCCAACTCCAGCGGCCAGGTGGTGATCGCGTTCACGAGGAGCGGCGGCCCGGACAACCCGAAGGTCTGCGGCATCACCGTCGCGGGCGGCGTCGTCAGCGACACGTTCGCCCTGAACGTCACGAGGAGCGGGACCGGGACGGGCACCGTGACCTCGACGCCGGCCGGCATCGACTGCGGCTCGACGTGCAGCGCGACCTATGCGAGCGGCACGCTGGTGACGCTGACCGCCGCTCCGGCGGGCGGCAGCGAGTTCGCCGGGTGGAGCGGGGCCTGCAGCGGAGGCCCCACGACCTGCACAGTCACCGTGAGCTCCGCGCGGTCGGTCGCCGCGATGTTCAACGCCGTGGTCGTGGTCGATCCGACCGTCTCGATCAACGCGGGCGGCAGCGCGGCCGGTAGCTTCGGGGCCGACGCGAGCTTCTCGGGCGGCAGCACGTACACGACCACCAGCACGATCGACACGGCGCAGATCTCCGGGACGGTGCCTCCCCAGGCCGTCTTCCAGAGCGAGCGGTACGGCGAGTTCACCTACACGATCGCGAACCGCGCAGCGAACAGCGCGCAGACCGTGACGCTGTACTTCCAGGAGAGCTACTGGTCGGCGGCCGGGCAGCGCACGTTCAACGTGGCGATCAACGGCGCGAACGTGCTGACCGCGTTCGACATCTACGCGGCGGCCGGCGGCCGGAACCGCGCCATCGCCCGGAGCTTCAGCGCGACGGCGAACTCCAGCGGCCAGGTGGTGATCGCGTTCGCGAAGGGCGGCGGCCCCGACAACCCGAAGATCTGCGGCATCACCGTGGCCGCAGGCGGGAACGGGACCAGCTGGAACCTCGGCGTGACGAAGACGGGCAACGGCACCGTGACGGGCTCGGGCATCAACTGCGGCTCGAGCTGCAGCGCGGCCTACGCCAGCGGCACCACCGTCACCCTGACCGCGTCGCCGACGTCCCCCGCGACGTTCGGAGGGTGGAGCGGCGCCTGCACCGGCACCTCCACCACCTGCGTCGTCTCCATGACGGCCGACCGGTCGGTGACCGCCACCTTCAACGGCGGCGGCGGCACGTGCCCGACCTCGCTGCCGACGCTCGCCGGCTCCGGCGACACCAGCTTCTACGCCAACGCCAACGTGCTGCACGGCACGGTGACCACGGTGAGCCCCGACTCCAGCGGCCGGACGATGCGCGTCTACACGCCGCCCGGGTACGCGACGTCCGGGGCCACCTATCCCGTCCTGTACATCAACCACGGTGGCGGCGAGAACGACAGTCACTGGGCGTGCACCAACGCGGGCAACTGCGGCTATGCCGGTCTCATCCTCGACAACCTCATCGCCGCGGGCAAGGCCGTGCCGATGATCATCGTGATGCCCAACACGAGCGACTGCGCCAGCCTCAACCCGCCCGCCCCGCCGGCCGACGACACCTGCACGGCGCGCTACCGGCAGGTGTTCATCCCCTACGTCGAGTCGCACTATCGCGTGAAGACCGACCGGCACTCCCGCGCCATCGCCGGCCTCTCCATGGGCGGAATGGTCACGCTCAACACCGGCCTCCCGCACCTGGACCTCTTCAGCGGGGTCTTCGTCTACAGCGCGGGGTACTTCCCCGACGCCCGCGCCGCCTGGGAGCGGAACCTGAGCAGCGTGCTCCAGAACGCCACCCAGACGAATGCGCTCCTCGATGCGCCCATCTACGTGGCCGCCGGGGACACCGACACCGCCCTCGCCAACGCCCAGTACACCGTCGGCACGTTCCAGCGGAACGGGATCAAGGCCTTCTGGCAGCAGAGCTCCGGGGGGCACGAGTGGATGAACTGGCGCCGGTACCTGCACCAGACGGCGCAGATCATGTTCAAGAACAGCTCCGGCTGTGACTGATGCCGAGGAGGGCCTTCGCCCGACGTCGGCGGGGGCCGCGGCGCTGAAGGGCCGGGAGGAGCGGGTGATCAACCTGCTCGCGACCGCACACTGACGCTGACGACACTCGATCACATCCGCGCGGCGTCCGCGTGCCGCCCGTCAGCGTGATCGCCACCGCGGTGCGCCCTGCGTTCGCGCGCGACCTCAGAAGAGATACGCCGCGCCGGCGCCCGCGGCCCAGTCGGAGTCCGGATTTCCACCCACCCCGAATGCCGCGCTCGACTCACCGGCCGCTCCGACCGCCAGCGTTTCGCCGTCGCCCGAGAGGGAAACCGCGCTGCCGAACGCGTCGCCGGCCCGGTTGCTGGGGGCCTTCACGTAGGCCCGCTGCCTCCACACACCCGCACTCCGGGAGAACAGGTAGACGGCGCCGGCCTCCGGCGCGGAGTCGTCGCCCTGGTCGCCGTCGAACCCGACGGCGGCGCTGTCTTCTCGGAGCGCGCCGACCGCGAGGGTGTCTCCGTCCGACGAGAGGGCCACCTCGTCGCCGAAGCTGTCACCCGCGCCGGGGTGCGAAGCGTGCAGCGCGGCCTCCTGGGTCCAAGCGCCTGCGCTCCGCGTGAAGACGTACACCGCTCCGCTGTCTTCGCCACCGAGGAGGTCGCCCCCGGGTCCGAACACGTCGACGTCCGCAGAGCGCGCACCCACGGCGAGCGTGTCGCCCTCGGAGGACAGCGCCACCGCGTCGCCGAACCAGGCACCGATCTCGGGGCTGGCGGCCCTCACGCACGCCTGCTCGCTCCAGCTCCCGTCGTTCCGGACGAAGACGTAGGCGGCGCCGCTGGAGGGCGCGGCGGTGGACTCCCCGCGCGCCCCGACCGCGAGCGTGTCACCGTCCACGGACAGGGATACGTCGGAGCCGAAGGAGGCGCCCGCTCCGGTGTTGGACGGCTTCACGTACGCCTGCCGGGTCCACGTGCCGCCGTTGCGGATGTAGACGTAGACCGCGCCACGGTTCCACCAGCCATCGCTCCACGGATCGCCGTCGATCCCCGTCGCGCCGCTGGACTCGTATTGCGCCCCGACCGCGAGGGTGTCACCGTCGCCGGACAGGGCGACCGCGCCGCCGAACTGATCCAGCGTCCGGGCGTTGAAGGCCTTGATGTACGCCTGCTGGTACCAGGTCGACCCGACCCGCCCGAAGACGTAGACCGCGCCGCTGTAGGTCGCCACGCTCGACTCGGCCTCCGCCCCGACCGCGAGCGTGCTCCCGTCGGCGGACAGGGCGACCGCGCTCCCGAACTCCGCTTCGCTGCTGGGATTGGAGGCCTTCACGTACGCCTGCTGGACCCAGGCGCTCCCGTGGCGGGTGAAGACGTAGACCGCCCCGGCGTTCCAGAACGAGTCGTCCGACTGGTCGCCGTCGATCCCGGCGGACTTGCTCCGCTCGAGGAACGCACCCACCGCGAGCGTGTTGCCGTCTCTGGAGATGGCGACGGAATAGCCGAAGTGATCGTTGGCGTCGGTGTTGGAAGCCTTCACGTATCCCACCGCGCTTGCGAGGCTGCCCGCGACCGCCACGGGGGCCGAGTCCGCGCATCCTCCTGGATTGCAGGCGCGCAGCGCGTAGCGGGCGCCGACGTGCAGGGGCAACGAGACGAGCAGGTCGTGGCTCCCCGCGCTCCCGACGCTTGCCAGGGGGCTGAACCCGGGGGCACCGTCCTCCTCTGCCACCAGTGCGTACTCGGTGGCCCCGGCCACCGCGCTCCAGGTGAACCGCAGGGTCTTGATCGCGTGCGGGGTCGGGCTGGCGAGCACGACGGGTGCGAAGCTCGCGGTCACGGTGCAGTCTGCCAGGACGATGCCGGTCGTGTAGGTCCCCTCGAAGAAGGTCCCGCCACAGCCGCTCACGGTCGCGAGGTAGCCGGGATCTGCGGTCACGGTCAGGCCGACGGTGGCACCCTCGTTCACGGTGGCGATCGTGGGGTCGACGCGTCCGCCCGGACCCGCCACGGCACGCACCGTGTGCGTCGGGACGAAGCTCGCCGTCACGACGCAGCCCGCGGTGACCGCCCCGGTGGTGTAGGTCGCGCCGGAGAGACTGCCGCCGCAGCCGGCCACCCCGTGGACGGCGTGGCCACTGTCCGGGATCACCGTGAAGTGGGCGGTGGCACCGTCGTCCACCGTGGCGCGCGTCGGACCGATGCTCCCGCCCGGGCCCGCGACCGCATGGACGATGTGGGTCGCGATGAAGGTCGCGTTGATGACGCAGTCGGCCTCGATGCTCGACGTCGTGTAGGTGTTTCCGGAGAGGCTCCCGTCACAGCCGGTCACGGCCAGGATCCGGAAGCCGGGAGAGGCGCTCACCGTGAAGCTGGCGGTCGCGCCGTCCTCCACGTCCACGGTTCCGGGCGTGATCTCTCCGCCGCCTCCGGCGGCCGCGGTCACCGTGTGCGTCTCCTTCGAGGAGCGTTCGCAGGCGGACAGCACGAGCACCACTCCGAGCGCGCAGGCGATGCGCGGCCACCCCGAGCGATTCGAGCCACGGAACGGTTTCATCGAGACTCCCCCTGAGCAGTGCATCGTCGTAGCTGAGAATGCTCCGAGTCAAGCGATCGGCCCGGTAGCGGCTCGTCGTCGCCGCTCCAAAGCTCCGGCCCGCCGCCGAGCTCCTCGAGCGTGCGGATGTTCCCGGGTAGACATCGCGGAGCGCGGCCGCCTCCGCCGGCCGGGCGCTCACTCGTTGTACTTCGCGACCATCCCGTCGATGGAGCGGTAGACCGCGTTGCCCGTGGCAGTGGTGGCGACCGCGGTCCTCTCCGCCTGGGCCGACGTTCCGGCGAAGTCGGCCCCGAGCTGCTCCCATTGCTCGGCCGTCGGGTTCCAGCGTAGGACCTTCACGAACCCGCCCGACGTGGCGAGCACCACGGGAAGCGTGTCGTTGAACGCGGAGAGCTCCTTCGCGCCGGTGATCCCGTCGGACATGGGCTGCCACACGCTGGAGCTGAAGCTCCATCGCAGCGGTGCGCCGCCGACGAGCGCGATCGGGATGCCGCCGTACGCGCCGACCGCGGTCACGTCGCTGACGCTGCCGAGCGTCGTGAAGGTGCCGGTCGAGCTCGGGGTCGCATCGGGCAGCCTGCGGACGGCCGTGCCGTTCCCGATTACGACGCCCAGGCCGTCTGCCCCGAACCCCGTCAGGCTGACCGACCACGTGAACCCAAGACAGGCCCGGGCCTCCCAGGCTGCGCCGGGTTGCCAGGGAGCGCCGCTCAACCGGTACACGCAAACGCGGCCGCAGCCGCTCTGGGTGCCGGCATTGCACGATCCCGAGGAGTAGGCGTTTGCGAACGCCACGTGGAGTGCGCCTCCCTCGTGGGCGAGGGCGGTCCCGAGGGACGGGGTCGACTGCGCGGGGATGGTGTTCCCGACCGTGGACCAGCTCCCGGAGGCGTACCGGCGGACGACGTACGGGTTGCCGCCCAGGACGACCAGGGGGGCCCCGTCCCCCGGGTCGGCGAGGAGGGCGATCGTCGTCGCCGTGCCGGGGCTCGCGAGCGCGTCCCAGCTCGAGCCGTTCCAGCGGCTCACCTGGACCGCCGTACCCGAGAGCCAGGCAACGACGGGCCCGGTCGGACCGGCGGCGAGGCGCAGGCCCGCCGCGGTGGTGAGCTGCTCGCCGTAGGGGATCCACTCCGGGTACGTCCAGCCGAGGCTGGGCTGCGGATCCGCCAGGTTTCCGAAGATGTCCTCCACCCCCGACAGCGTGACGGTCACGTTCGCTGGCAGCGTGGAGACGGCGGGGGGATCGATGACGATGGTCTTCGTGTCATCCGCCGAGCGGCGAGCGCCGACGGAGACCGGCACGCCATCGACCTCGACCTGCACCTCGAACGTCTCCTGGACCGTCTCGTCGAACGTGAACAGGATCTCGGCGCCGATCGGAACGAGCGTGCTCCCGTCCTCGGGTGACCACGACACGAGCTCCGGGGGAGTTCGGTCGTTGATGTCGGGTACGCCGCCGCCGCACCCCACCCACAACACGAGTACCAGAGCTGCCGGAACACGACGCATGTCGTCCCCCTCCCGAGAAATGGACCGCCGGAGCAAGCAAGCATCCCACACGAGTTCTGGAGGGGCAACGGGCGACGCGGACGTGAGCTGCGCTTCCACTCGTAGTACTTCGCCACCAGTCCGTCGATGGCGCGGCAGACCTCGCTGCCCTGAAGCGGAAGCTGGGGGGTGATCGCTACCGCGGCCCCGTGGCCCTCGGCACCGGCGCGAACGTCACCCGGAACTCGCCGCCGACGCCCGCAGGCACGGTGAGCGTCCGCGCCGCGCCGTCGAACGCTGCATACGGCTGCCCCTCGAGCCGGACCTCCCGGATGACGAGCGTCCCCGCCTCCATCGCGATGGGATCGAGCGGCATCGTGCGCGCGACGGGCGCCGGCTCGATGGCGTAGTGGAGCGTCACCGGCCGGCGCTTCAGGAACAGGTTCCCGTAGAGGTAGACGAACCAGCCGGTCTCCAGCGTGTGGTAGCCGGCCTTCCAGTAGTGGCCCTTCCGGCGCGAGGGGACGATCGCGCCGCTCGGGTCGCTGCTCTCGTAGGCGTCGCCGTGCACGGGGTCGACGAGGTGCCGGGCGAAGAAGTCGGCCGACTCGTCGGCCATCTGGAGGTAGGCGACGTTCCCGGTGAGGTGCCAGCCGGTGAGCCCGGCGGTGATCGCCTGCTCGAGCGTCCACCAGTTCTTCTCGAACCCGCTGAGCTGGCCCTTCCGCGAGTCGCCCACGTAGTACGGCCCCCCGTGCTGCTCGTCCCACGCCGTCGCCCGCACCTGCCGGAGGAGCTCCTCCGCGCCGGCGAGGTACTCGGGCCGGGGCTCGACCATGTACGCCCGGTTCAGGCACCACGCCGCCTTGAGCACGTGGCCCACGAAGAAGAACCCGTCCTCGGTCTCGCGCCAGTCCGAGTCGAACTTCTCGGCGAAGCCGAGCGTGCGGGTGCGGGCGGTGGGGAGGAGCCGCTCCACGATCGCGTCGGCGAGCGCGAGCAGCCGGGCGCGGTGTCCCTCGTCGCGGGTGAGCAGATACAGCGACAAGCCGTGCGTGGTGATCCCGTCCACCGTGGGCGTGAACCCCTTCTCGCGCGGGTGGCTCCAGTCGTGGTCGGCGGTCTCGAAGTAACCCTCGAACCCCGGCCGCGGGTCCCAGAGCTTCTCGTCGATCACCCGGCGGCCCCGGAGCAGGAAGGCGAGGTCCTCGGGGGCGCGGTCCGCGTCGTACACGGCCGCGATGCCCAGGAGCGCGTAGTGCTGCCAGAACGACCACTTCTGGTCGGCCATCGCGTTCGCCCGGGTGAGATCGACGCTGTCGCCCCGCCGGTCGAGGGTCGCGTGGAAGCCGCCGTGCTTCTCGTCCCAGCCCTCCTCCCGCAGGAAGGCGAGGGCGCGGCGCGCGGCCTCGAGGTACTTTCGGTCCCCGGTCACCATGTAGGCGCGGGCGAACCCGTAGGCGTTGCGACTCTGGGTGAGCGTGGTCTTGAGGTCCTTTCCCTCGGGCCTCCCGTCACGCGCGACGTCGGTGAAGAAGCCGCCGTGCTCCGGGTCGTGGGAGCGCAGCCAGAGGTCCGCGCTCGCCCGCATGAAGTCCACCGCGAGGTTCGGGTCGCGGAGCCACGCGGAGCGGAGGTCGAGCCGGATCCCCAGCCCACCGCCCTTCGAGGGCTCGCTCGCGAATGCGGCGGTCGGCCTCTCGGGCGGCGCATGGGCGCACGCGCACGCCCAGAGGGCCGCGATCGCCAGGACCAGCACCGCCGCACGGGGGGACCACCGCTCGCCTCGGATCACCGACGTCGCTCGCATGCGGGAGAGGAGAGCACGTCCGCCCGCGGCGGTCACGTCGGCCGTGCTACATGCGCGTGCCGAGTCCGAGCGCCATACGGAAGGTGAACGAGGGCTGGAGCCCGGTCGCGGCCCGGTCCGCGCGCTCCACCGTGTAGAGGTACGTCGGGGCCGCGGCCGAGAGGTAGAGGTACGTGCGGCGGCCGACGTCGCGCGACACCAGCACCACGGGGGCGAGCTGCAGGGCCGCCGCGGTGCTCGAGGGCGCCTCGCGATCCGATCGGAACGCCTTGTGGAAGATCGAGGCGCCGGCCAGCGCCCCCGCCTCCAGCGAGAACCCCGGGAAGTCCCAGGCGTGCGTCGCGCCGAACTCGAGATCGAAGGCGTCCTCCGTCGTCCGGATGCCCGGCGCGCCGGTGAACCCGCTCCGGCACCAGCCCGCGCGGGCCTGGAACGTGACCCGGCGCAGCGCGACCGAGACGCCGGCCGCCGCGCCGGAGCAGGGCGCACCTTCGATCTCCGAGAGCGGGCCCCGCGCCCGCCCCTCGATCTCGATCGAGAAGGCCGAGCGGACGTCGCCGCCGCCCTTGCGGACGAGGCGCGCGTAGGCGAGCCGCTCGAGCCGCCCCGGGTCCACGGCGACGGTCGCGCCCGCGGCCGCGGCGACGGGACCTTCGACGATCTCCTCGGGGCCCCGCCCCCGCACGAAGTAGGTCCCGGCGCGCAGGGAGAGACGCCGGACCCGATCGTCGCTCCCGATCTCGCCGGTCACCGGCCCGTCGGCCGAGCCCGCGAAGACGAGCCAGGTACGCCCGGCAGGGAACTCGAGCCAGCCGCGGTTCCGGCCGTCCCGGCCCAGGGAAGCGAGCACCACGTCGCCGTGGCCGCGGACGTCGTAGCGGAAGGTGGGGTGCTGGAGCCCTGACCGCGAGCGGCTCGAGCCGCGGACGGTCGCGTCGTAGGCGTGGCGGTACGCCTCCTCGAGGGTCACCAGGCCGTCCCCGTCGGCGTCCGCCGCCCCGAGGAGGCCCGAGACCAGCGCGTGGGTGAAGAAGCTCCCGCGCAGCTCGTCGGACTCCTGGCTGTCCTCGGAGGCCGAGCTGGAGGTGAGGAAGACCGCGCCCTCGCCCGGGAGCCGCTCGCTCACCGCGAGCTCGAAGGGCGGGATAGGCGTGCCGCCCTTCACGCGGGTGAGCGCGCCGGAGCGGCAGGCGTCGAGCACGAGCATGCGGAACCCGGCCGCCGAGCCGCGCACGAGCTGCTCCAGCTCTCCGAGCTCGAGCGAGGTCGCCCCGAGGTGGAGCGCGGACGCGTCCGCGTGGCCGGAGTAGTAGACGAGGAGCATCGTCTCGTGGCCCGCGTCGCGGATGCGCTGGTTCACGGCGATGAGCGCGCGCCGGACGGTGTCCGCGTCCTGGCCGCGCAGGACGACCAGGTTCTCCGGCCGGACGCCGCTCACCTCCTGCAGCACGTCCGCCACCCGGGCCGCGTCCGCCTCGGCCCACCGCAGCGGCGCCTCCGGCGGCTGGCCGGCGTCGTTCCCGACCACCACCGCGAACCGCTCCACCTGCGCCGCCCCGCGCGCCGGCAGCGCCAGCAGCGCGGCGCCGATCAGCGCTTGACGAACGTCCATCCCGTCACCTGGCACCCTTCGGGCGCGGCGCCCGCGGCGGCGGCGTCCACCAGCGCGCGCACCGGCGCGAGCGGGAGCGGGCGGTCGCAGAAGAGGCCGAAGACCCGCTCTTCACCCGTCGTCTCGTCGAGGCGGGTGGCGAGCGGGAGGGCCACGTCGCTCCCCGCCGGCATCTCCGCCGCCCGGTCGCCGATCGGGAAGTAGACGGAGGCGCGGCCCGCCGGGTCCAGGCTCAGCACCGCCACGTAGGCCGGCCGCGGCAGCGAGACCGCGAACCGGACCGCGTCCCCCGGCGCCACCTTCTCTCCCGGCTCGGCCCGCCGGACCTGGTCCCCGTGCTGGACGTACATCGAGAGCATCGGTGCCGCGCCCTTGGTCCGCGTCCCGGTCTCCCCCGCGGGCAGGAACAGGAAGATCCCAGCAGCGGCCGCCGCCAGCGCGCCGGCGCCGTACCCGGCCCAGCGGAACCGGTCCCGCGGACGCCGCGCCGGGGGCGCCGCGGGCCGCAGAGGGGGGAGGGGTTCCGCCCGCGCCCGTTCCAGCCCCTCGAGCGCGGTCCGGCAGGCCTCGCAGCCGGCCACGTGCGCCGCGAGCGCGTCCGCCTCCGCGCGCGGCAGCTCCCCCGCCATCCAGCGATCGAGCCGCAGGGCCGAGGTGCACGCCGG
>JAEZXM010000593.1 GCA_023419875.1 Pseudomonadota bacterium
GCCCGAGCCGGAGTCGCCGCCGCCGACCCCGGGTCCGCCACCGAGGCCGAGCCGGCGTCCCCCCGCCCGGGCCGCGCTCGCGCTCGTGGGTGTGCTGGAGGGGCAGCGCCCCTGAGCCCGCAGCCTCCGCGCGCAGCGTGGCGCGCCCGGAGCGCTCTGGTTAGCTGACCGTCCTCGGCCTCCCGCAGCGAGGCCGGAAGGGCCTTACATCGTGTCCGCCGGGACCGCAGCCGCGATCGCGCTCTCGCTCGCCGGTGCCGCCGAGCCCGACGCGGAGGGCCTGTGGACGCTCCTCGCACGCGGAGGCCAGGTGGTCGTCGTCCGGCACGCGACGACCGATCCGGGCGTCGGCGATCCGCCGGGCTTCCGGCTCGACGCGTGCGCCACGCAGCGGAACCTCTCCGGGGAGGGGCGCGCGGAGGCTGCCCGGCTGGGGGCCGCGCTGCGGGCGCGCGGCGTCCCCGTGGCCCGCGTGCTCTCGAGCCGCTGGTGCCGGTGTCTCGAGACGGCGCGGCTCGCCTTCGGGAGGGCGGAGCCGTGGCCGCCGCTCGACAGCATCTTCGAGAATCGGAGCCGCGAGCGGGAGCAGACCGGCGCGGTCCGGCGGGCGATCCTGGCGCATCGGCCGGACGACGGGACGCTCGTGCTGGTGACGCACGGGGCGAACATCTCGGCGCTGACGGGGATCTCGCCCGCGCAGGGGGAGCTCGTCGTGATCACGCCGGGCGAGGAAGAGTTCACGGTCCGCGGGCGCCTCGCGCCGGCGGACGGAAAGTGAGGCGAGGTCATGAGCGTGGTCTTCGCGAGGGTGGTGGTCGTGGTGGGGACGCTGGCCACCGCGGGCGCCGCGCTCGCCCATCACGGCTGGACCGGCTACGACGAGGAGCGGACCCTCACCCTGTCCGGGACGATCCTCGAATCGCGGTACGAGAACCCGCACGGCATCATCCGGCTCGAGGCGGCCGGGAAGCGCTGGACCGTGGTCCTCGCGCCCACGTCGCGGATGTCGGCCCGCGGGCTCCGGCAGGACGCTCTCGCGAAGGGCGCCGAGGCGACGGTGGTCGGCTATCCGCACCTCGAGAGGCCGGACGAGCTGCGGGCGGAGCGGATCACGGTGGGCGGGAACACGACCGAGCTGCGCTGACGCGCGCCCCCGCGGACCCGAGATGGAGACGCCGGCCGGCTGGCTCGCCGCCCTCGAGCGGACCGAAGTCGCCGCCGCGATGCGCAGCTCGCCCTGGCTCTACCCGGCGGTGGAGATCGTCCACCTCGTGGGCATCGCCCTGCTCGTCGGTGCTGCGACGCTCTTCGACCTGCGCCTCCTCGGCCTCGGGCGATCGCTCCCCGTCGGCGCGCTCGGCGGGCACCTCCTCGGCTGGTCGCGGCGGAGCCTCGTCCTCGTCGTCCCGTCGGGCGCGCTCCTCTTCAGCGCGCACGCGGTGGAGATCTGGGCGAACCCCGCCTTCCGGCTGAAGCTCGTCCTCTTCGCCGCCGCGGGGCTGAACGCGCTCGTCTTCCACGAGGTCACCGCGCGTGGGATGGCCGCGTGGGAGGTCGGCCGGACGGCGCCACCCGCCGCGCGCGCCGCGGCGTGCGTGTCACTGGTCTGCTGGCTCGGCGTCATCGCCTGCGGGCGGTTGATCGCGTACGTCTGACGTGGACCGCGGCGCCGCATGGCCCTCCGCCGCGCGGCGGTGGACGTACGGTCATGTGAACGGCGAGGCCACGATGCCGTACCGTCCGTTGACCCACCAGGCCTTCGCCACCCACTACCTCCTGGGCAGGGGTCACCGCTTACCTCGAACACGGTTCACTCCGAGAGCAATCTTGGTCTTCCCGGCGCGCTCGGCAGGAGTATCGTCGGGGCTGCAGGCACGCAGCGTCGAGGTCGGGCGCGATCCCCAGGGAGACCAACGATGAAGAAGACGATCCGTACCGCCCTGCTCGCGGGACTGGCGGGGGTGTTCGCGGGATGCAACTCCTCCGGCGGCTCCGGTCCGGAGAACGCCCAGGACTTCTGCCAGCAGGCCATCCGGCTGGAGACGGCCAAGGCCGAATACTGCGATGCGAGGTTCTATGACCCGTACATCGTTCAGGCCTTCATCGACTGCACCACGTTCCAGGAGTCGCAGGACGCGGGCCGGGTCGTCTTCGACCGGGCTCAGGCTTCGGCCTGCCTCGCAGCCCTCGAGGAGATGAGCTGCGTCGAGTACATGATGGTGGACATCGGCTCCTTCGCAGGGCTTCCGGCCGAGTGCCGGGCCGCGATGGCGCCGCAGGTGGCGACCGGAGATCCCTGCTACAGCGAGCTCGGGTACGAGTGCTCCGGCTATTGCGAAATGGGATCCGTCGAGACGTGCTTTGCCGGGGGCACCTGCAGGGACTACGTAAACCTCGACGGCGATTGCTCCGCGGATCAGCGGTGCGGGCCCGGCCTCCGCTGCAACGGGAGCGTCTGCGAGGAGGCCCCGACGCTCGCGGTCCTGGGCGAGGGCGGGGACTGCAGCGCGTCGAACACGATCTGCGACGATCCCTACCATTGCTGCCGGGACGCGGCCGAGTGCACCGTCGGCACCTGCGTCGCGAGGAAGACCGCCGACACCGGGTGCCTCACAGAGGACGAGTGCCAGCTCGGGCTCCAGTGCCGCTCCACCGGTGGTCCAACGACGTGTGCGGCGCTGCTCCCGGAGGGCGCCGAGTGTTCGGGCGGCGACTGCGCCCAGGGGCTCTACTGCAACGCCGAGTACCGCTGCGCCCGAAACCCGCGCCTCGGCGAAGCGTGCGCCGAACCGGTGTCCGAGGACCTGGTGTGGTGCGAGGACTCCTGGTGCGACTCCTCGGGTGATGAGCCGACGTGCCGGGAGTTCCTCGAGCCCGGGCAGCCCTGCATGTGGAATGGCGAGCCCGAGGAGTCCCAGGAGGAGATCTTCCGGAGCTGCGGTCCGGGCTACTTCTGCGTGCCCACGATCCTCGGGCCCCCGTACGGGACCTGCGCGCGCCTGTATTGCATGGGCACGACCTGACCCGCGCCTGACCCTCACCTGGCCCTCGGCCGCGGCGGCGCTCCGCACAGGCGCCGCCGCGTCCCCGGGTCGCGCTGTGCCCGAACCGCCACGCGGCGCGTCCGTGGGTAGGATGCGATCGCGTTCGTGAGCGCCGCGGACGCGAAGGAGCACGACATGGCCCAGGGAGTCGGTCCCGCCGAAGGCCCTTCGTCCGAGCAGCCCACCCGCCCCCGCGTACCTGCGCTGGGGGTCCTCTTCGTCGTGGCGGGGGCGATCCTGCTCGCCTCGACCTACGTGCCCGAGGTGACGTTCGCGAAGCTCTGGCCTCTCTTCTTGCTCCTGCCCGTGGCCGTCCTGGTCGAGCGGTACCTGGCCCAGCCGAAGCAGGCCGTGGGCGTCCTCGTGCCGATCGGCGTCCTGAGCTACCTGACCGTCTTCTTCCTCTGGCTCAACCTCTCCTCCTGGGCGAACACCGGCACCACCTGGCCGCACTTCCTGCTCGCCCCGGCGTTCGGCCTCTCGCTCCTGTTCCTCGCGACGCGGAACACGCACCTGCTCGTGCCGATCACGGCGTTGACCGTGGTCGCGGTGGTCTTCCTGGTCGGCATGCAGCGCTCCCGCGTCGGGATCGCCGTGGCGCTGATCGCCGTCGGGCTGGTCCTGATCCTGGGGCCGGCGCTCCGCCGCCGGCGCGGGTGAGGAGGCGGTCAGGGCCCGACCGCTGCTGCGCATGCTCGGACCTCCGCCACGAGCCGGTCGAGGATGCCCTCGATGAACGGCGGCGGGAAGTCGCTCGCGCAGTATCCGATCGAGAACGTCAGGGCGCCGCGAAAGCTGCTCACGCAGACGAGCACCTCGCGGCCGAACGAGACCGTGCCGAGGAGCTGGGCATCCACGACCTCGGGGCCACCGAGGTCGAGGCGGGCCTCGTCGAAGGCGCCCACGTTGCTGAGCAGCACGAACGTCCGGTCGAGCGGAGCCTGCGCCCGGGACGGCTCGGGGCTCCCGGCATAACGCCGGAACACGGCGGAGAACGCGGCCTCCCCGCGCAGCCCCTCCTCGAGCGAGAAGGAGGCGCGCACCCGGCCCATCTCTCGGGCCACCGCGGCGAGCGCGGAGGCGAACGGCTCCGCGGGATCGCAGCGAAGCTCGGGGAAATGGCCCTGGAAGAGGTTCGCGAGCGTCTCCCGCCGCCCGGGCGGGAGGCGCGAGCGGAGGTCGGACGTGACCATCAGGACGAGCGGGTCGCCGGGGGGGACGGTGGCGTGCGGCTGCAGCGCACGCACGAGCGCGGTGAGCACGACGTCGGTGAGGGTCGCCCCGAGCGGCTTGCCGGCGCGGCGCGCTGCTGCCACCGCCGCGGCGTCCACGACCCGGACCGCGATGTCGGGACTCTCGTTCGCGGATCCGGTCCGGGTGAAGGCGTACGTCAGCGCGCCGTCCGGCGGGGACTCCGTGGGCACCGGCAAGGGCGCGCGGCCGGCGAGGCCCGCCAGCGTCCGCGGATCGAAGGACACTCGCGCAGGCGGAAGCGGCGCGCCCGCGGCGAGCCGGCGGTAACGATCGGCCAGCCGGTGGACGAGGGTCTTCGTGCCGGTTCCGTCGCACAGCCGGTGATCGACGCGGAGGCAAAGCGCGTCCCGCGCGCCGGAGCGGATCACGCGGAGCCGGAAGTACGGACCCTCGTCGCGGACGGAGAGATCGATGAGGAAGGCGGCGGTGGCCGCCTCGGTGTCGTTCGACTCCACGAGCTCGCAGGCAGGCGCGGGAACCTCGTCGCCCTGGGAGAGCTCCCAGCGACCCTCGAACGGCCGCGGCTCGGCGAGCCGGGCGCGGAGGATGGGATCCTCGTCGACGACCGCGCGGACGGCGCGCCGGAGGCGCGCGAGATCGAGCCGGCCGGCGAGCCGGAGCACGACCCGGATCTGCTGGTCCGAGCCGGACCCGGCGCCGGTCCCGCGGCCGCGCTGGTGGAAGAAGTCCTTCGGGGCGGCGGGGATCGAGATCAGGGCGTCGCCTCCGCGAGAGAGCCCAGGATCGTGGATCGATCGCCATGGAGCAAGCGGCGCACACGGAACGACGCGGCACGCGCGAGAGGAGCCCGAGGGACTTGGAGCTCGCCCTGCCGCCAGGTAGGCTCGTCCCCGGTCCCAAGGGAGGGGCACCCACATGATCCTGAACCGCCGCTGGCTTGCGGTCGCCGCGATGGCCGCGCTCACCGTCGCGTGCTCGAAGAAGTACTCGCCGAGGCCGATCTCGACCGAAGCCGCGGCGGCGTTCGGGCGCGCCGAGATCACCGGCATGGGCGGTTCGCTCGTGATCGACGCCGAGATCCTGCGGGAGCTCGGGTTCCGCCCTGACCCGGAAGACGGCCGGCGCGGAGACCTCCTCCTCGACTTCGGCGTCGCCTTCCTGACCACGATGGCGACCGAGGCGGACGACTCCTCGAGGCCGGTCCTGGCGCGCACTGCCGTGCTGCTCGCGCTCGTTCGCGAGTGGGCGATCGCCCCGGACGCGCAGCGGCTTGCGATCGTCTATCAGATGGACCCGGCCCACCCGGAGGCGGCCGTGGCCTCCTCGCTCGTGCTCCTCGCCGTGAAGGGCGGGGAGGGGGAGAATCGGGAGCTGCTCCAGGGGCTGGGCGCGGCCGTGCGCGCCGCCTCGGGCCGCGGTGTCGTCTCCATGGAGAGCGGGAACCTCTGCGTCGCCCGGGAGGCGATCCCGGAGGCTCCGTTCCAGGTCTGCCTCCGTGCCGGCCCTGGTCTCATCGCACTCGGCACGTCCGAGTCCCTCGCAGTGCTCTCCGAGCCGCCGCCAACCTCCGCGTCGCGGGAGTCGGGCCCGGCGCTGCGGCTCCTCGTGAACCTGCCGTCGCAGGGCCGCGGCGAGCTCCTCGTCGAGGGGCACGGCGCGCTGCGGGTCTCCGGGATGTTCGAGCCGGAGGATCCCGCTCTGGCCGGCACCGTCGAGGAGGGGGCGAAGAAGCTCCTCGAGGCGGCCGACACGCAGCGGACGCGGAACCGGCTCGTGATGGAGGGCGCACTGAAGCAGGTGCAGGCGGCGCTCGACGCCGATCAAGACGCGCCCGGCCGCATGAAGTCGGCGGTGAAGGACGCCACTGCCGAGCGGCTGCTCGACCCGCGGGGCGCGTACGCGGCGATCCGCAAGTCGATCAAGATCGGGCGCGAGGGGAAGGTCGTGACGGGCGAGCTGACGATCCCCGAGGACGAGGTTCGGCGGTTCGTGCGGGTGGACCAGGGCATGTTGACCACCGTCGCCGTGGTGGGGGTCATCTCGGCGATCGCCATCCCCAACTACATGAAGTACCAGTGCCGCGCGAAGGCCTCCGAGGGGCCCGTCGTGCTCAAGGCGGCACGAAGCGCGATGGAGGCGTACCGCGTCGAGCACGGGAAGCGCGCGGCGGGGCTCCAGCTCGCGGGGTTCGCGCCTGCGCCGGGCGCGCGGTACACGGTCTGCGCGCGGAGCGGCTGCGCGCCGCCGGCCACCGCCGCCGCCGCCGCGGCCTGCGCCGAGACGGGCGTCCTGGAGAGCGAGGAGGACGGTCTCTGCGCGGCAGCGGAGATCAACCGCGTGATGGACGTCTGGGTCCTCGGCGCGTCCG
>JAEZXM010000603.1 GCA_023419875.1 Pseudomonadota bacterium
AGCGAAATGGGTCGTTGACTCGATCGTTGCAGACAGGGTAATCGCGACCCTCGCTCGTAGTGTTCCCGTGTCGCTGGTCTTTGCTGTCCCGTGTCGGTTCACAGCGCTGCAAGGCCGAACGACGGCGCTTCCCGTGCCGCCGAGGAGAGATCATGACCATCCGTCGCCAGATCACGACCGCCCGGGCTTCACTCGCCCGCATCGCGCTGATCGGATTCGTTCTCGCCGCCGGCTGCGACCCGCGGCCGGAGCCCTCGGCCGAGGAGGGCGGCGCGTCCGCCGCCTTGACCTTCACCAGCTCGCCGATCGTCGGCGTGGCGTCCCAGCGGTGCGTGGACATCAACGGCAACTCCACCGCCAACGGCACTCAGGCGCAGATCTGGGACTGCAACGGCGGGACCAACCAGTCCTGGACCTACGACGCCAGCCTCAACCTGGTCGTCTACGGGAACAAGTGCCTCCAGGCTTCAGGGGGCGCCACCTCCACCGGGACCGCAGCGGTGATCGGCGACTGCACCGGACAGGCCTACCAGCACTGGAACGTCAACACGAACGGCACCATCACCAACGCGCAGACCGGGCTGTGTCTCGACGTCAACGCGGCGGGGACGGCGAACGGCTCGAAGCTCATCCTCTGGACCTGCCATGGCGGCGCCAACCAGCAGTGGACCGTCTCCGGGACGATCGAGGACCAGCAGCTCACCGTGAGCAAGGCCGGCACGGGCGCCGGGACGGTGACGTCCACGCCCGCGGGCATCAACTGCGGCTCCTCGTGCGGCGCCACCTACCCGGCCGGCTCGAGCGTGACGCTGACCGCGGCGGCGGCGAGCGGCTCGATCTTCGGCGGCTGGGGCGGGGCGTGCAGCGGCACGTTCGCGACCTGCACCGTGAGCATGACCGCCGCCCAGTCGGTCACCGCGTCCTTCAACCTGGACCAGCCCCAGGGGAGCACGGTCTCCGTCAACGCGGGCGGCTCGGCCACGGGGTCCTTCGCCGCCGACACCGGGTTCTCGGGCGGAAGCACCTACTCCACCACCAACGCCATCGACACCTCGCTCGTGCCCGCGCCGGTCCCGCCGCAGGCCGTCTTCCAGACCGAGCGCTACGGTGAGTTCACCTACACGATCGCGAACCGTACGCCGGGGAGCGCCCAGACGGTCACCCTCTTCTTCTCGGAGAGCTACTGGACGGCGGCCGGGCAGCGGACGTTCAACGTGGCCATCAACGGTGCGACCGTTCTGACCGCGTTCGACATCTTCGCCCAGGCGGGCGGCGCCAATCGCGCCATCGCCCGCACGTTCAACACCACGGCGAGCTCGAGCGGACAGGTGGTCGTCCAGTTCACCAGGGCCGGCGGCCCGGACAACCCCAAGATCTGCGGGATCACCGTCTCCGGAAACGCCTCCCAGACGTACTCGCTGACGATCGCGGCCAGCGCCGGCGGCTCGACGAGCCCCGCGCCGGGCACCTACTCCTACTCCCTCGGGACGTCCGTCGCCGTCACCGCCCTGCCCGCCAGCGGCGCCACCTTCACCGGCTGGAGCGGGGCGGCGAGCGGGACCACGAACCCCGTCTCCGTGGTCATGGACGCGAACAAGACGCTGACGGCCAACTTCACGCAGACCAGCACGCCCAGCGGCCAACGCCAGGCGTACGACGGCGCCCGCGGCATGAGCTTCAACGGCGGCTGGAGGTTCTTCCGCGGCGACGCGAGCGGCGCCCAGCAGCCGACCTTCAACGACTCCTCGTGGCGGAGCCTGAGCGTCCCGCACGACTGGAGCATCGAGCTCGCCTTCAACCGGAACTCGCCGGCGGGCGGGGGCGGCGGGTACCTGGACGGCGGCGTGGGCTGGTACCGCAAGACGTTCACGCTGGACTCGTCCTACGCCGGCAAGCGCATCCTCGTGAGCTTCGATGGCGTGTACATGAACAGCCAGGTCTGGATCAACGGCACCTCGCTGGGCACGCGCCCGTACGGATACACGACCTTCCAGTACGACATCACGCCGTACGCCCGGACCGACGGGACGAACAACGTCATCGCGGTCCGCGTGAACAACAACCAGCCCAACAGCCGCTGGTACTCGGGCAGCGGCATCTACCGGAACGTCTGGCTCACGGCCCTCAACCCCGTCCGCGTGGCCTACAACGGCGTGTTCGTCACGACGCCGAGCGTGTCGGCCTCGTCCGGCTCGGTCTCGGTCGCGACGGACGTGCAGAACCAGTCGAGCAGCTCGCAGACGGTCACCGTCCGCACCGGCATCTACGACTCGAACGGCACGCTCGTGACGAGCGCCACCAGCGCCGGGACCGGCGTCGCCGCCAACGGGAGGTCGACGGTCACCCAGAACCTCACCGTCTCGAACCCGCGCCTCTGGTCGCCCAGTGCGCCCAACCTGTACGAGGTGAGGGTGGAGGTCCTGGTCGGCGGCACCGTGGTCGACACGTACCTGAGCCCGCTCGGCTTCCGGTGGTTCAGCTTCAGCAACACCGCCGGCATGTCCTTCAACGGCAGCTACATGAAGATGCGGGGCACCTGCAACCACCACGACCTGGGCGCCCTGGGCGCGGCCTTCAACACGCGCGCGCAGGAGCGGCAGCTGCAGATCCTGAAGTCGATGGGGGTGAACGCGCTCCGGACCTCGCACAACCCGCCGGCGCCGGAGCTCCTCGACCTCGCCGATCGGCTCGGGTTCGTGGTGATGGTGGAGGCGTTCGACTGCTGGGAGACCGGGAAGACCACCAACGACTACCACCTCTACTTCGGCCAGTGGGCGCAGCGGGACATCCAGGACATGGTCTACCGCGACCGCAACCACCCGAGCGTCATCATGTGGAGCATCGG
>JAEZXM010000088.1 GCA_023419875.1 Pseudomonadota bacterium
CGCCCGATCGCGGAGCGGACGGAGGGCGGCGCGCAGGCCGTCCCGCCGGAGGCCCTCCCAGGGGTCAGCGCCGCCGACCGCGGGCTCGCCCGTGCGGGCGTAGAGCAGCGCGCCCATCGCGGTGAGCGCCGCGCCGACGAGGACGAAGGCGAGGCGCCATCCGGGCGTGCGGCCGCACAATCCACCCGCGAGATAGCCGGCCGCGATACCCACCACGGCCGGCGGGAGGCCCGCACTTCTGCGTCCTTGCCGGCGCTCCCCGAAGGCGAGGAGGCCGCCGGCGGCGCCCGCCGCGAGCCCGGCCCCGGCGCCCGAGACGGAGCGGCCGAAGGCCAGCGAGAAGAAGCCCTCGCCGAGCGCGGAGGCTGCGGTGGCGACGCCACAGAGCGCCAGTCCGGCGGCGAGGAGCCGCCGGCGCCGATCGACGCGCGCCAGGTAGACGCCCACCGGGAGCGCGACCGCGTACGCGCCCGCGAAGGCCGAGGCGAGCGTGCCCAGCGCCTGGTCGGTCAGCCACAGCCCCGCCCGCAGGCTCTCCGCGCTTCCGCCCGCCACCGCGCGGGCGAGGAAGGCGGCGGCGATCGCCAGGGTGAGAGGGGCGTACCCCCGGGCCTGGGCCGGCCCGGTGGATCCATCGAGGGAGCGGGTCACCGGCGCGCAGAGTACCGTGGTCGGGTGGGGGGGTCGAGACCTGCGACAGCTCGCGCGCAGAGTCCCGAAAGCGCGCGCGCGGCCCCGCGCCCCGCCCCGTGGCGGTCGCAAATCGGGACCGCATCCGCTAAAAGGCCGCTGCCATGATCTCCGTCCAGAACGTCACCAAGGCCTTCGGCCCCAAGAAGCTCTTCGAGGAGGTGGACGTCGCGTTCTCACCCGGGAACCGCTACGGCCTCACCGGCCCGAACGGCTCGGGCAAGACCACGTTCATCAAGATCCTCTCCGGGGACGAGGAGCCCGACACGGGCCAGGTCCACCGTCCGAAGAAGCTCGGCATCCTCCGCCAGGACCACTTCCGGTACGAGGACAACCGCGTCCTCGACGTCGTGCTCATGGGGAATCAGGGCCTGTGGGAAGCGCTGACCGAGAAGGAGAAGCTCCTCGCCAAGCCGGAGATCAACGACGAGGACGGGCACCGGCTCGCGGAGCTCGAGGGGGTCATCGCCGAGGAGGACGGGTACTCGGCGGAGGCCGACGCGGGCGAGCTGCTCATGGGCCTCGGCATCGAGGAGCCCTGGCACGACCAGCCGATGCGCGCCCTCGCCGGAGGCTACAAGCTGCGCGTCCTGCTCGCGCAGGCGCTCTTCGGCAAGCCCCAGGGGCTTCTGCTCGACGAGCCCACGAACCACCTCGACATCGACTCGATCCGCTGGCTGGAGGGGTTCCTCCACGCCTACGAGGGCGTGCTGATCACGATCTCGCACGACCGCCACTTCCTGAACGCGATCTGCACGCACATCGCGGACATCGACTACGAGACGATCATCGTCTACCCCGGCGGCTACGACGACATGGTCCGCCAGAAGGCGCAGGTGCGCTCGCGCGTCGAGACCGAGAACGCGGAGAAGAAGAAGAAGATCGCCCAGCTCCAGGAGTTCGTGGCCCGCTTCCACGCCGGGACCCGCGCCTCGCAGGTGCAGAGCCGTATCCGGGCGATGCAGAAGCTCCGGCTCGAGGACCTGAAGCGTTCCAACATCGCCGCGCCGTTCATCAAGTTCGAGCAGAAGGCGCCCTCGGGCAAGCAGACCCTCGAGATCCAGGACATCGCCAAGGCATACGGCGGCAACGAGGTGATCCAGCCGTTCAGCGCGCTCGTCACTCGCGGTGAGAAGGTCTGCGTCATCGGCCGGAACGGCGCGGGCAAGAGCACGCTCGTGAAGATGATCGCCGGCGAGCTCCCGCCCGATCAGGGACACGTGAAGTGGGGCCACCAGGCGCAGGTCGGATACCTGCCCCAGGACCAGGCCGGCGTCATCCGGCCGGGAACGACCGCGTTCGGCTGGCTGCGCGAGATGGAGGACAAGCTGCACAACGAGGAGATCTCCGGTCTCCTCGGGCGGATGCTCTTCTCGGGCGAGGAGCGGATGAAGCCGACCGCGACCCTCTCCGGCGGCGAGACGGTGCGCCTCCTCATGGCGAAGCTGATGCTCTTCAAGGACAACGTGCTCGTCCTCGACGAGCCCACGAACCACCTCGACCTCCAGTCCATCGCCGCGCTCTCCGAGGGGCTCCAGCGCTACGAGGGGACGGTGATCGTAGTCACCCACGACCAGGAGCTCATTCGCGAGGTCGGCTCGAGGATCTGGTCGCTCCACCGCGGCCAGCCGGTGCTCGATTTCGGGGGGACGTTCGACGAGTTCGTCGAGAAGCACCCCGACCTCGCCGCCGAGCATCAGTAGAACGGGGGCTGCGCCCCCGCCCCACGGGCAAAGCCCACAGGCGCCGCAGGCGCCGTTCCATCGACGCCCCACCCCGAGACGCGGGGCCCTGGGCCGTGCTCGCCGCTTCGCGGCTGCGCGCGGCTGCCTATCCCATCTCCCGCTCGGCCTGAGCG
>JAEZXM010000111.1 GCA_023419875.1 Pseudomonadota bacterium
GGCAAGGGCCGTGAGAAGGACGAGGCGCGCGCGGCGGAGTTCTTCAAGAAGGCGTGTGACGCCGGCGAGAAGCAGGGCTGCGCCGGACTCGAGCGCGTCCCGCGCTCCGCCCGGCCGTCGGACTGAGCTTCGCTCCCGCGGCTACGGCTCGTCGCGCTTCGGCTCGTCCGCCTGTCGGTGGTAGGCGAGAGCGCCGCGGAGCGCCTCGCGATCGGCGCGCTCGACCCGGGCCTGGAGCGCCTCCAGCGTGCTGGCGACGACCTCGGGCCGCGTCGCGCCCGTCTCCTCCGCCTCCTGCATCCGCTCGTGCTCCGACATCCGCTCCTCGCTTCCACCCGGCTCGATCCGGGACCGCTCCGCTCGACGGCGAAGTGTGCACGATCGGTGGATCCGGCACACGAGTCGAGCGCCCATTTGGTCGCACGCGTGCTCCCTGGCCGGCCGCGCCCTCTTCGGGAGCAGCCGCCTGGGCTGGCGCACCGCGGCACGGCTCGACTAGGCTTCGACGACTCATCCGGAGGTGAACATGTACCGGCCGCTCCCCACGCTCTTCTTGCTCGCCCTGGCCGTCGCCCCGTTCCTGGGTGCGTGCCACTGTCCGACCGTCCCGTCGGGGAACCGCGGCATCGTCTTCAAGTCCCTGGGGGGCGGCACCAGCAAGGAGGTCCTCGACGAGGGCATGCACGTCATGCCGCTCTGGAACGACGTCATCATCTACGACACCCGCGTGCACGAGATGAAGGAGCAGCTCAGCGTCCTCTCCTCGAATGGCCTCGCCATCCGCGTGGACGCCAGCGTCCGCTACCGGCCGGTGATCGACGAGCTGTTCGAGCTCCAGACCCGGATCGGGCCGAACTACGACGAGAAGATCGTCGGGCCGGTGATCCGCTCGGAGGCGCGCAAGGTGTTCGGCCGCTACCAGCCGGAAGAGATCTACTCGACCAAGCGCGAGGAGATCGAGCGGCAGATCTACGACGAGGTCACGCGGGCCCTCGAGGGGAAGCACGTCGTCGTGGAGGCGTTCCTCGTGCGCGACGTGGACCTCCCCGAGGCCATCAAGACCGCCATCGCCGACAAGCTGGCCGAGGAGCAGCGCGCCCAGAAGATGCGGTTCACGCTCGACCGCGAGCGGCAGGAGGCGCAGCGGAAGCAGATCGAGGCCGAGGGCATCGCCAAGTACCAGAGCATCGTCCGGCAGGGGCTCACCCCCGAGTACCTCCAGTTCAAGGGGATCGAGGCGACCGAGAAGCTCGCCGAGAGCCAGAACGCGAAGGTGGTCATCGTGGGGAACCCGAAGGGCGGGCTCCCCCTCATCTTCCAGGGCGACAAGTAGCGGTTGCGGCCCGGCCCGCGTCCTGTCAGGTTGCCGCGCATGAAACGCGAGACCAGCGACCAGCGGATCGCCCTCTTCATCGACTTCGAGAACCTCGTCACCCGGACCGGGCTCTCGGCGGAGACCTTCGACCTCCAGCCCGCGCTCGACGCGCTGCTCGAGAAGGGCAAGGTGGTCTTCCGCCGGGCGTACGCCGACTGGACGCGCTTCTCGGCGGCGACCCAGCGCCTCCACGACAAGGGGGTGGAGCTCGTGGACGTGCCGCCCTCGACCCGTGCGGGCAAGAACGGCGCCGACGTCCGGCTGGTGATCGACGCGCTGGAGCTCGCCTACCTCCGCGAGCACATCGACACCTTCGTGCTCGCCTCGGGCGACTCCGACTTCGTCCCGCTCGCCAACAAGCTCCGCGAGAACGACCGGACCGTGATCGGTATGGCGGTGAAGGAGGCGACGAGCCCGCTCTTCGTGAAGTCCTGCGACGAGTTCATCTACCTCCGGCCGGGCCAGGGCAAGCGGCGCGACGGCGCGAAGGAGAAGGACAGGCCGCCGCGGGAGAAGGTCATCCCCGAGGTCGCCCGCGAGGCGGCGTCGGCGATCCTCTCGAAGGCCGCCGGTCCGGTGAACCCGTCCGCGATCAAGGCCGCCATCGTGCGCAAGGAGCCCGACTTCGACGAGCGCGAGTTCGGGTTCTCGTCCTTCAACCGGCTCCTCGAGGCGATGGAGGCGGAGGGCCTCCTCCGCCGCGAGCAGGGCGCGAAGGGGCAGTGGTACGTGCTGCCGCCGGCGTAGGCCTCACGCCGCTTCAGCCGCAAGTGGACGGTTCGTCCGACGCCTCACGCCGCCTCACGGCTGCGCGCGGTCCACGGGCGAGGAGCGCACGAACACGGCGCCGAGGAGGAGCGCGAGGGCCGTGGCGTCGAGGATCCCCTCGGCGAGGCCGAGCGCCGCGAGGAGCCCGGTCGTCACCCTCCAGCCGCCCGTGTGAACGAACGCCTGCAACACGAACGGCCAGGCGACGGCGAGGATGAGCAGCAGCGACATGGCCGTGAGAACGAGCAGGCTCCGCGTCGGGTGGCGCCGCCACCAGACCACGGAGAAGGCGATCCCGGCGATGAGGACCAGGACCGTGGGCACGCGGGGGAGGAGGAGCGCGAGCGGCATCGCGAAGGATTCCATCTCCACCTTGTACGGCCGATCACGATTGTGGTCCACGCGGGTGTCTCTGGACGGGGCGGGCGCCCGCCCGGCGCGGCGGCCGGCCCCGAAGGGCTCACGGGCTGGTCGAGGACGCCCTCGTGCTCAGGGTGAACCCGGGAGCGTGCGACCGCGCGCACCCGAACCATCTTCCGAAACGAGGAGACACGATGAGCCCCATGCGCGCACTCGCGGCCGCCGCGCTCGGCGTCCTGGCGGGCGAGGTTCTCGCCGCCGACGTCACCGTCGGCCTCATCACCAAGACCGAGAGCAATCCCTTCTTCGTCAAGATGAAGGAGGGCGCCTCCCAGGAAGCCCGCAAGCAGGGGGCGAAGCTCCTCACCGGAGCGGGCGCGAAGGACGGGGACAACGAAGGCCAGGTGACCGCGCTCGAGAACATGGTCAATGCGGGTGCCAAGGGCATCCTCATCACGCCCAGCGACACCAAGGCGATCGTGCCCTCGCTCCAGAAGGCTCGGCAGCAGGGCGTGCTGGTGATCGCCCTCGACACCGCCACCGAGCCGCAGAGCGCCGTCGACGCGTTGTTCGCGACCGACAACTTCAAGGCCGGTCTCCTCATCGGCCAGTGGGCCAAGGTGGCCATGCAGGGCAAGAAGCCGGTCATCGCCACCCTCGACCTTCAGCCCGGGATCACGGTGGGCGCCCAGCGCCACAACGGCTTCCTGCAGGGCATGGGGCTCGCCAGGGCCGATCCGAACTCCTCGAACCTCGTGACCGCGCCGCAGGTGGTCTGCAGCCAGGACACCCACGGAGACCAGGCGGAGGGGCAGGCGGCGATGGAGAACTGCCTGTCCAAGAACCCGGACATCAACCTCGTCTACACGATCAACGAACCGGCCGCCTTCGGCGCGTACACCGCGATCCGGGCCGCCGGCAAGGAGAACGACATCACGATCGTGAGCGTGGACGGAGGCTGCCGCGGGGTGCAGGGCGTCGTGGACGGGAAGATCGCCGCGACCTCGCAGCAGTACCCGATGAAGATGGCGACCATGGGGGTCCAGGCGGTCGTGGACTTCGCGAAGACCGGCAAGAAGGTCTCCGGGTACACCGACACCGGCGTGACCCTCATCACCGACAAGCCGCAGGCGGGCGTCCCGAGCAAGGACAGCAAGTTCGGGACGGCGAACTGCTGGGGGACCAAATGAAAGGGGGGCTGCGCCCCCGCCCCAGCGGCAAAGCCGCTGCGGCCCCACCCCTGCTGCGCTGGGTCCCGCCGCGCAGCGCCCGCGCTTCTTGAACAAGCGAAGGATGGCGGGCTTGCGCGGCACCCAGCGAGGAGGGACTGCGTCCCTCCCCCGCGCTTCGCGCGGGGCCCCCACCCTGCAAGCCGCATGTGATCGACTCGCATGGGTCGAAGCAGGAGCCAGGAGACGCCCATGAGCACGGTCGCCACCACCTCCGCCGCGCCGCGGCGGACCGATCTCCTCCGCGGATTGCGCAGCTTCCCCATCCTCGGACCGCTCGCCGCGCTCGTCCTGGCGTGCATCTTCTTCGCCACGCAGAGCGACCGGTTCCTGTCCGGGAGCAACTTCTCGCTCATCCTCCAGCAGGTGGTGGTGGTGGGGACGCTCGCCATCGGGCAGACGCTGGTCATCCTCACCGGCGGCATCGATCTCTCGAACGGGATGATCATGGCGCTGTCCTCGGTGCTCATGACCGGCCTGTTCGCGAACTCGGGCATGGATCCCTACCTGGCCGTGCTCGTCGGGCTCGCGGTGTGCGTGGCCTTCGGGCTCGTGAACGGCTGGCTGCACACCTTCATCGGCCTGCCGCCCTTCATCGTCACCCTGGGCACGTACAGCATCGCCTACTCCCTGGTCCGCATCTACACGACCGCGACGATCACCGACGTGCCGCCCGCGCTGCATTTCTTCGGCGACACCTTCCGGATCGGGAACACGGCGATCACTTACGGCACCGTGGCGATGCTGCTCCTGTACCTCGTCGGCTGGTTCGTGCTGCGCTCCACGCCTGCGGGGCGGGCGGTGTACGCGGTGGGCGACAACCCGGAGGCGGCGCGGCTGGCGGGCATCCGCACCAGCCGCGTGCTCATCTCGGTGTACACGATCGCCGCGATCAGCTACGGGA
>JAEZXM010000163.1 GCA_023419875.1 Pseudomonadota bacterium
GTCTCGGCCCGATCCAGGACGTGGACGTCGAGCCCGCGCTGGACCCCCATGAGCGCCGCGAGGAGCCCGATGGGCCCGGCGCCGGTGACGAGCACCTTGCGCGGCCGCCAGCGGGCGCGCGCCGCGATGTGCTCCACGTGATCCCAGGCCTTCGCGACCACGCTCGCCGGCTCGAGCAGCACCCCGAGGTCGCCGAGGGCGGGGTCCACCGCGACCAGGCGCCCCGGCGGGAGGCGCCACCGCTCCCGCAGGAAGCCGTGCCTGCCCGCGATGCCGTGCTCCGTGTAGCGGCCGTTGCGGCACATGTCCCATTCGCCCACCGCGCAGTTCGGGCAGGGCACCGGGTCCGGCCAGCGGACGATCCCCGCGACGAGGTCGCCCGGGCGGAGCTCGGAAGCCTCCGGCACCTCGAGTACCTCGCCGAGCGACTCGTGGCCGAGGACGAGGAGCGCCTCGCCCTCGGGCGCCGCGCCGTAGTGGCCGCCGAGGATCTCGTCGTCCGTCCCGCAGATCCCGACGGCGCGCGAGCGCACGAGCACCGGGCCCTCCTCCAGCGCAGGCTCGGGGACCTCGACGAGGCTCGCCGAACCGCTCCGGCCTGGGACGACGGCGAGCGCACGCATCAGGCCTCCTCGCGCTCCTGGGCCGGGTGCGGCATCGCCTGGGTCAGGTTGAACGCCGTGTTCACGATCCCGATGTGCGAGAAGGCCTGGGGAAAGTTCCCGAGCAGCCGGCGCGCCGCCGGGTCGTACTGCTCGGCCAGGAGCCCGACGTCGTTGCGCAGCGAGAGGAGCCTCTCGTAGAGCGCCCGCGCCTCGTCCCTCCGGCCGGAGAGGGCGAGGTCGTCGGCGAGCCAGAAGCTGCACAGCAGGAAGACGCCCTCGCCCGGGGGGAGGCCGTCGGCGCCGTCGTCCAGGTACCGGAGCACGAGCCCGTCGCGGACGAGCTCCCGCTCGATCGCGCGGACCGTGCTCTCCACGCGCGGATCCTCGTGCGGCAAGAAGCCGACGAGCGGGAGGAGCAGGACCGCGGCGTCGAGGCGATGCGAGCCATAGGCCTGCGTGAACGCGCGTTTCCCGGGGTCCCAGGCTCGCCGGCAGATGTCCGCGTGGATCTCGTCGCGGAGGGCGCGCCAGCGATCGAGCGGGCCCTCCTGGCCGAACCGCTCGACCGCCTTCGCCGCGCGATCGAACGCGACCCATGCCATCAGCTTCGAGTGCGTGTAGTGCTGCCGGGGCCCACGCACCTCCCATATCCCCTCGTCGGGATCGTCCCACGCGGACTCGAGGTGATCGAGGAGCGCTCGCTGCACGCGCCAGGCGTCGGGGCTCGGCTCGAGGCCCTTGCGCCGCGCCTGATGCAGGGCGTCGGTCACCTCCCCGTAGACGTCGATCTGGAGCTGGTGCACGGCGGCGTTGCCGATGCGCACCGGCGCGCTCCCGGCGTAGCCCGGGAGCCAGGGCAGCTCGAGCTCGGGGAGCCGGCGCTCCCCCGCGACGCCGTACATGATCTGGAGCTGCGAGGGGTCTCCGGCCACGACGCGCACGAGCCACTCGCGCCAGGCGGCGGCCTCCTCCCGGAAGCCGCCGACGAGGAGCGCGTACAGCGCGAAGGTGGCGTCGCGCAGCCAGCAGTACCGGTAATCCCAGTTCCGCACGCTGCCGATCCACTCGGGCAGCGACGTGGTGGGCGCGGCGACGATCCCGCCCGTGGGGGCATAGGTGAGCGCCTTGAGGACGACGAACGAGCGGGTCACCGCCTCGCGCCACTCGCCCTCGTAGGCGCAGCACGCGCCCCACTCTCGCCACCAGCGCTCCGCCGCTGCCACGGCTTCCGCCGCATCGAGCGCGGGCGGGTCCCTGTCGTGCGAGTCGTGCCACGAGAGCACGAAGGGCACCGTCTCTCCGGCGCGGACGTCGAACCGGGCGACGGTGGTGATGTCCTCGCCATGCATCTCGACCGGCGTGCGCAGCACCACCGCGTCCGGGCCGGCGATGGCGTGAAGCGCCTTCCCGCGCCGCCTCACCCAGGGGACGATCCACCCGTAGTCGAAGCGCAGCGCGAGCTCCATCCGCATCGTTACCGTGCCCTCGAGGCCCTCCACCAGCCGCACGAGGTTGGGCCGCTCCTCTCCCGGCGGCATGCAGTCCACGACGCGGACGGTGCCGGTCTCGGTGCGGTGGGTCGTCTCCAGCACGAGGCTCGCCCCGCGGTAGCGCCGCCGCGTCTCCCGCACCGTGCCGGCGAGCGGGGCGACGAGCCAGCGCCCGTGACGCGGCTCGCCGAGCAAGGCCGCGAAGCACGCGCCGGAGTCGAAGCGGGGCAGGGGGAGCCAGTCCACGGAGCCGTCACGGCCGACGAGCGCCGCCGTCCGGAGGTCGCCGACAAGTGCGTAGTCCTCGATCCGTGCGGACGCCATTCGACGAAGCTGGGGCCCGCCGGCGCGGGCGGCAACCGGCGGGACATGGCGCCCCGCGTCGTTCCGCGATAACAACGATCGCGTGCGCCCCCACGACGAGCTCCTGGCCCGCTTCGCCGCCGGTGCGAGCTGCGGCTGCGGTCGCGCCCATCCGCTGCGCCTGCGCGAGGTCCTCCTCGGCGCGCGTGCGCTCGAGGAGGCGGCCGACCGGATCTCACGCGGGCCGGCCGGCGCGATCTGGATCCTCTCGGACGGGAACACCGAGGAGGCGGCCGGCGCGCGGTTCCGGTCGCTCGTCCGGGGCCGCCGCGTCTCGGGACGCATCCTCCCGGCCCGGCCGCGGCCCGTCCCCACCGAGACGCTCGTGGCCGAGCTCGCCGTGGAGGTACGGGCGGCAGGCCCGGCGCTGCTGGTGGCGGTGGGGAGCGGGGTGGTGAGCGATCTCGGCAAGTCCGTCTCTCGCGAGACGGGCGTGCCGAACTGGGCGGTCGCCACTGCACCCTCCGTGGACGCGTACACCTCGGCCACCTCCGCGATCCGCGTGGGCGGCTATCACCGGGCGCTCCCCGCGGAGCCTTCGGAGGTCGTGGTCTGCGACCTCGGCGTGCTCGCGACCGCGCCCCGAACGCTCTTCCTCGCCGGCCTCGGCGACCTCCTGGCGAAGTACCTGGCCCGGCTCGACTGGTCGATCGCGCGCCTCGTCGCGGGGGAGTGGTTCTGCGAGACGCTCTCCCGCGTCGCGGTCGACGCCGCCCGCCGGGCGCTGGCCGCCGCGACGCTCGCCTCCCGCGATCCCGGCGCGGCCGCCGAGGCGCTCATCGAGGCGTCGCTCGTCTCGGGCCTCTGCATGCAGGGGGCGGGCTCCTCCCGGCCTGCCGCCGCGGCGGAGCACACGGTCGCGCACTTCTGGGAGATGGCGGGGGCGGTGGGGCGCGAGGAGCTCGATCTGCACGGGATCCTCGTCGGCGCGGCGAGCCGCCCGGTGCTTCGCGGATACGCCGCCTGGCTCCCGCGGCTCCGGACGCTCGCGCCCGACCCGGACGCGCGTCGGCTGGAGCTCGACCGGGAGCCGCCCTGGGAGCTCGCGCTCCCCGCCGAGATGGAGCGCTTCCGGGAGACGCTCGACGCGGTGGAGACCGCGCGCGCGCCGGCGAAGGCAGCGCTCCCCGCGCGGCTCGAGGCGTTCGGGCGGCGGCGGGAGGAGATCGTCGCGCTCGCTGCTCCGCTGCTCGCGGAGACGGCGGAGGCCGTGGCGACGCTGGAGCCGCTCGGATTCCCGTTCTCGTCGGGCGAGCTCGGCCTGGCCGAGCCGTGGCGCTCGCTGGGCGTGCGCCACGCACGCCGGCTCCGCGATCGCTACACGCTGTTCGACCTCGCGCACGACCTCGGCGACGAGGGCGCGCTGGTGGCGATGGTGGAGGCGGCGCTCTAGCCGCGCGGCAGCTTCCCCGAGATGTCCACGGCGTAGTGCTCGAACAGCCCCTTCTTGCCGGTCTCCAGGCTCATCATGACGTGGAAGCCCTTCGCCGCCGCAGGGACCGCCACCTCGGTGGTCCAGTCCGCCGTGCCCTTCGCGGGCGTGATGGGGACGTCCACGAGGTCCGGCAGCTCGTAGAAGCCGTAGAGAAAACCGTCCGCGCCGATCACCGGGGTCACGCCGATGTGGACCCGCGACGGGTACTCGCCCGGGTTCGACGACTGCCACGACAGCTTGAGCCCGCTCTCGACGCGCTCCACCGCCTTGAGGGTCACGACCACGCCGTTCATGCCCGTGAGCGCGGCCTCGGGGGGCTGGAGCTTCACCTTGCCGGCGAGCTTCCCGGGGAACTCGAGGCTGGGCGTCACCTCGTCGAGCTTCACCTCCATGGTCCCGGCGGTCTCGTTCTTCGCCTGCTCGTAGTAGTTGTACGTTCCGTACACGTACAGATAGTCAATGAGCAGCTTCGCGCCCGGGGCCGCCTGGGCGCCCTTGCACTCGACCGCGACGGGCTGGAGCTCCGGCTCCATCTTGAACCCACCGACGTAGCCGCGCATCCGATAGCCGGGCGCGAGCCGGTGCCCGCCGGAGCTGACGAACACGGTCTCGCAGGGCGTCTCGCCGCCGTCCTTGGCGACCAGCCGCGCGGGCTTCTTGGGTGCCGCCTTCATCGCGCTCCAGTCACCCGTGTCGTTGCTCAACGCGAGCTCGATCCGCAGGTCACCGGCCGCGGTGCGCGCGACGGCGAGCGGGGTCGCGCTCCAGCCCTTCTTCGCGTCGTCGCTCGCGTCGTCCTCCATCTCGGGGAAGACGACGTACTTGCAGGCGGCGAGCGCCAGGGCGCAGGCCGCGAGGGCCCACCGAGCGTTTCCGCGTGTCATGGTTCCTTCCCGTTTCTGACGGCGCCCATGATGAGGGACTCTGCGTCCCAGTACCTGGAGGGCGCGTCGGTCCCGCCGTCCACGCCCTTCACGGTCTTCACGCGTCCACCATGGGAGACCGTGATGACGTACCCGTAGCACTGGTCGCAGCGGGTGTGCCAGGTGTCGTACAGCTCGCTGGTGAACCAGCCGAGCTCCGCGACCCCGGTCAGCACCTTCTCGACCTCCGGCGCGGACAGGCGCTTCTCGAGCACGTTGGTGCCGTCGTCGATCATGATGCGGCCGTCCGGGTAGATGGCGAGGAGCTCGTCGATGCAGCTCGGACCGCCGTTCCGCTCGTACACGATCACCGGGTTGCTCTCCTTCAGGAGCTTCTCGGCCGCCTCGGTCCGGAGGGGCCTGTCCTCGCACCTCGTCTGTCGGGCGACGGCGGTCCCGCCCGCGCCGGAGCGTTCGCGCCGCAGCGCGAGGCCGATCCACACGGCCGCGATCACCGCCGCCGCCGCCGCGACGTAGATCGTGACCCGCCGCCACGAATCGGCCGCCTTCACCTTCCGCTCCTCGTACAGGCCCGGCGCCCGGCGAGCCTTGCGCACGAGCATGTAGCTCTGCACGCCGATGAACATCAGGGTCAGCCCGCTGATGACGATCTTGGTCCACCAGGAGCTGAGCTGACCGTTGAACTGGATGATGCTCTGGATGACGACGTTGACGAGCACGCCGAGCAGGGTGCCGAGGACGTACCCCGTCCCGCCGCTCAGGGGAGCGCCGCCCATCACCACCGAGGCGATCACGTCGAGCTCGAAGCTCTGCGCGTAGAGGCCGTGCCCCGACATGAGCGAGATGCTCAGGGCGACGCCGGCCAGCGCCGAGCAGAAGCCGCTGATCGTGTAGACGAGCACCTTCGTGCGCTTCACGGGAAGTCCCATGAGCTGCGCGGAACGCTCGTTGCCGCCGAGCGCGTACACGGTCCGCCCGAATCGCGTGTAGTGCGCCACGTACACCGCGGCAATGAGGAGGGCGATGGCGGCGAACACCACGAAGGAGACGGACGCCCCGGTCTTCGTGTCCGGGTCGGCGAAGCCCGGGATGAGGAACCGGGTCTCACCGAGGATCCGGAACATCCGGTCGTTGATGGGGATCGAGACGTCGCTGATGAAGAAGCACATCCCCCGGCCGATCCACATGCCGGCCAGCGTGGCGATGAACGGCTGCACCTTCATGTACGTGATGAAGGCGCCCATCACCGCGCCGTAGAGCGTCCCCATCACCAGCACGAAGAGGATCACCGCCCAGGGGTTCCACCCGGCGCGGAGAAGCGCCGCCACCACCACCGAGGTCAACGCCACGATCCCGCTCACCGAGAGGTCGATACCGCCGGAGATGATGACGAACGTCATCCCGATGGCGCTGATGAGGAGGAAGGGGTAATTGCGGAAGAGGTTGAAGAACACCTCCGGCTCCCGCATCGCCTCGAGGTGATAGGCGCCGAAGCCGTACGCCAGGAGGAACATGAGGACCGTCACCGCGAGCGGGACGAACCGCGTGTTCCGGGCGAGCAGGCCGGCCAGTGTCGTTCCCATGGCTACGCCCCCGCCTGGCTGGTGAGCTTCCGGACGAAGGCCCGGAACTGCTCGGAGTAGAGGAGAAGGACCAGCACCACCACGACCCCCTTGATCGCCTGGACCGCGAATGCCGGGACGCCGAGGGCGAGGATGGACGTCGTGGTCGCCTGCATGACGAGGGCGCCGGCGATGCTCCCTGCGAGCGAGAAGCGCCCTCCGGTGGTGAGGGTCCCGCCGATGGCCACCGCCAGGATCGCGTCCAGCTCGAACCCCAGGCCGGTGTTGTTGGCGTCCGAGGTGGCGATGTTCGAGCTGTAGACGAGCCCCGCCACGCCCGCGCAGAACCCGCAGAAGGCGTAGGCCAGCACCTTGATCTTCTTCTCGTTGATCCCGCTGAAGTAGCTGGAGGTGGAGTTGATGCCCACCGACTCGATGAACATGCCGATCGCCGTCCGGCGGGTCAGCAGCCACGCGAGGGCATACACCCCCGCCACGATGTAGAGCGAGACGGGAAGGATCTTCCACTCCGTCCCGATGTACTTGTACGGCTCGTAGAAGATCTGGATGCGGACGCCGTTGGTGATGAGCTGGGCGATGCCGCGGCCGGCGATCATCAGGACCAGGGTGGCCATGATCGCCTGGATCCGTCCGTAGGCGATCAGGATGCCGTTCCACAGCCCGCAGAGGGTGCTCACCGCGAGCGTCACCACGAAGACCGCCCAGAGCGCGACCTGGGTCTTGTTCGGGTCGGTGTCGACCGCACCGATCGCCTTGCCGACGACGTCCGGGTTGATCATCACCGCCGCGACGGAGGCGGCGATGGCCATCACCGCGCCGACGGACAGATCCACGCCGCCGGTGGCGATGACGAAGGTCATGCCGATCGCCAGCAGCATGACGCAGGAGCCGTTCCGCAGGATGTCCACCAGGCTGCCGTGGAGATCGCCCCCGCGGCTGGTGATGTTGAAGAACCCGGGCACGAAGAAGAGATCGAAGAGGAGGATCAGGGCGAGCGCGAGCAGCGGGAAGAGCAGCCGGCTCTCGGTGAGCTTCCGGAGCCGCGTGGAGGTGGCCGTGTTCATGACGCGCTCCCCGCGATCGCCTGCACCAGCTCCTTCTCCTGCACCTCGCCCCGGAACTCGGAGACCTTCCTCCGATCGCGCAGCACCACGATGCGATGGCTCGTGCGCATGACCTCCTCCAGCTCCGAGGAGATGAACATGCAGGACATGCCCTCCTCGGCGAGCGCGAGGACCAGCTTCTGGATCTCGGCCTTGGCGCCGACGTCGATCCCGCGGGTGGGCTCGTCGAGGATGAGCAGGCGCGGGTGGGTGGCGAGCCAGCGGGCGAGGATCACTTTTTGTTGGTTCCCTCCGCTCAGGTTCTTGACGAGCTGATCCGGCGACGGGGTCGCGATGTTGAGGAGCTTGATGTACTTCTCGGCCAGCTCGTACTGCTGCTGCAGGCTCAGGAACCGGAACCAGCCCCGGCTCGCCTGGAGCGCCAGCACGATGTTCTCGCGGATGGTCAGATCGTCCACGATGCCCTGGGACTTCCGGTCCTCGGGGCACAGCGCCACGCCGCGCTGGATGGAGGCGAGCGGGGAGTGACTCGTGACCGGCACGCCGCCGATGGACAGCGCGCCCTGGTCGGGCGCCTCGGAGCCGAAGAGGACGGAGGCGAGCTCCGTCCGGCCCGAGCCGAGCAGGCCGGCCAGCCCTACGACCTCGCCCGCGTGCATGTCCAGATCGAAGGGGGCGATCGCCCCCGTCCGCCCGAGCTCGCGCGCGGCGACGGTCGCCTCCGGCTTGATCGCCTGCACGCTCTTGAGCTTCGTCTTCGCCATCTCGTCGTACTCGGTGAGGCTCCGGCCGATCATCTTGGCGACGAGCTCGAGGTGGGGAAGCGCGCGGGTCTCGTAGGTGCCGACCAGTGACCCGTTGCGGAGGATCGTGATGCGGTCGGAGACCTCGTACACCTGGTTCATGAAGTGGGTGATGAAGACGATGCCCGTGCCCTGCTCGCGGATCTTCCGCATCGCCTGGAAGAGCTGGGCGGTCTCGGCGGAGTCGAGGCTGGAGGTGGGCTCGTCGAGGACGAGGACCTTGGCCGAGGCGATCTCCAGCGCCCGCACGATCGCCACCATCTGCTGGATGGCGACGGGGAAGGAGTCGAGGGACCGGGTGACGTCCACGTCCACGTTCAGCCGCCGGAGCATCTCCCGGGCGCGGGCGTTCACCGCCTTCCAGTCGATCTTGCCCCGCCGGTGCGGCTCGTGTCCGAGCAGGATG
>JAEZXM010000191.1 GCA_023419875.1 Pseudomonadota bacterium
CCTCGCGTGGACTCGAAGGCGATCCGGGCGGTGAGCACCGCCCCGTCCCAGGCGCCGGGCTCCTCGCCGGGTTCGGCGACGAGGAAGGCCGACTCCTGGAGGACGTGGCCCAGGATGTCGGTGAGCATCGCGGAGGTGGGCTCACGCATTCTGGCCTCCGCTGGCACCCAGGATCTGCACGACGACGTCGCGGAGCGCCTCCGGGCGGAACGGCTTGGCGAGGTAGGCCCGGGCCCCCCGGTCCAGCACGTACTCGACCCGGTCCTGACTCATGGGCGTGGCCACGATCACCACGGGCACGCTGCACAGCTCCGGGTCCTGTGACATCCGCTCCACCAGCTCGATCCCGTTCATCACCGGCATGTTGATGTCCGCCAGGACCAGATCGACGCGCCGCTGGCCGAGCTTCTCCAGCGCCTCGGCGCCGTCGGAGGCCTCGATCACGTCGGCGACGTCGAGCCCGCACAGCCCGAGGGCGCGGCGCACCATCTTGCGCGTCACCGGTGAGTCGTCCACCACCAGCATCTCGAGTCCCACGACCACCTCCCGGGCGGTTCGCGCCCGCCGCTACAGCGGCGTAACCTCCGAGCCCGACTGGATCGTCACCTGACCGGTGTCGAGGAACAGCCGCACCGTCCGCGACCGGTTTCCGCCGACGTCCTCCGCCGCCACGAGCACCTGTGCCCTCCAGAGGATCTTCCGCATCATGGTGTGATTGCGCAGGCCGATGTCGAACGTCCCGGCGTCGCCGTGAAAGTTCCCTCCCCCCGCCGCCTTGACGGTGATGTCGGCCTTCCGGCTCCCGAGCGCGTACATCCGCTCGAAGAGGAGGGGGATGCCCGTGTCGGCGAACGTACCCGGGGACGCCGCCGCGCGGTCGGGCGACAACGTCGAGCTGGGGAGCTGGAAGTGCAGCATGCCCCCGATCTTCCGGCGCGGATCGTAGGCCATCACGGCGATGCAGGATCCCAGGCCGTGGGCGATGAGCACCGCGGTGCGGTCCGCCGAGACCTCCAGCCCGCCGATCCCGACGACGACGACGTTCATGAAACCTCCGCGGGCAGGCGGTAGACGGAGGGGCGCTCGGAGCGCAGCCGCGTCTCGATCCCGTTCAGCGTCTCGGAGTGGCCGATGAAGAGGTGCGCGCCCGGCCGGAGCAGCCGCTCGATCTCCCCCACCAGGCCCGTGCGCATCGGGCGATCGAAGTAGATCATCACGTTGCGGCAGAAGACGGCGTCGAGGGGGCCGGTCATCGGATACGGCCGGTTGGCGAGGTTGAGCCGGTGGAACACGATCCGGTCCCGGAGCGCGCGGATGACCGCGTACCTCCTTGCTCCTTCCGCGAAGCCTGCCGGCTCCAGGTACCTGGACTTCAGCGCTTCGGGGACGGGGTCCACGTCCTCCGCCGGGTAGACGGCCTCGGCCGCCCGGGCCAGCACGCGGGTCGAGATGTCGGTCGCGAGCAGCTTCCAGTCCGCCCGTCGCAGGATGGGATCGAGGACCATCGCCGCCGAGTACGGCTCCTCGCCGGAGGAGCACCCTGCGCACCAGAAGCGGAACCGCCTCTGCCCGTCCTCCACCGCCGCCTGAACGTCCTGGGCGAGCGTCTCGAAGTGATCCGGCTCGCGGAAGAACTTGGTGAAGTTGGTGGAGATGGCGTCCAGGAACAACACCAGCTCGTCGCCGGGATCGGCCTGCAGGCGGTCGAGGTACTCGCGCTCGGTGCTGAGGCCCAGCTCCCGCAGCCGCCGCGCGAGCCGTGCCTGCACGAGCGGCGCCTTCCCGGGCCGCAGGAAGATGCCGGCCTTGCGGTGTGCGATCTCCTGGAACGCCTGGAAGGTCTCCGGCTCCATCCTCATGCTCCGGCCGCCGCCGCCTCCCGCCGCCCGCCGCCGCGCGCGGTGAGCCCGGCGAGCCGGTCCACGTTGAGGATCAGCCCCACCCGCCCGTCCGAGAGGATGGCGGCGCCGGAGAGGTACTCGGTCTCGCCGAGCCCTCCGCCCAGCGGCTTGATGACCACCTGCTGCTGCGTGAGCACCTCGTCGAGCGCCAGCGCGACCTTGCGGCCCATGCTCTCCACCACCACCACGTGACCTTCCGTGAATGGTCGCTCCTTCCCCTCCATCTCCAGCAGCCGGTGCAGCCGGAGGAGCGGGAGGATCTCGCCCCGCACGTCGATCACCTCACCGCGGCCTGCGGCGCGCGCGAGCATGTCCTCGGTGGGCCTCAGCGACTCGACGATGGAGAGGCTGGGGATGATGTACTTCTCCCCGCCGCACAGCACGAGCATGCCGTCGATGATGGCGAGCGTGAGCGGCAGCACCAGGCGGAACGTGCTCCCCTGCCCCGGCCTCGAGGTGAGGCTCACCCTCCCCCGCATGCTTTCGACGTTCCGCTTCACCACGTCCAGCCCCACCCCGCGCCCGGAGATCTCGGTCACCTCGGCCGCGGTCGAGAAGCCCGGCAGGAAGAGGAGCGCTTCCACCTCGGGATCGCCCAGCTCCTGGTCCTCCGCCACCAGCCCCTTCTCGCGCGCGCGGGCCACGACCTGCTCGCGGTTCAGGCCACGGCCGTCGTCGGACAGCTCGACGACGATCGACCCGCCGTCGTGGTACGCGGAGAGCCGCAGGGTGGAGCGCGCCGGCTTGCCCTCCCGCGCGCGGTCCCGGGCGGTCTCGACGCCGTGGTCGATCGCGTTGCGGACGAGGTGGACGAGCGGGTCCTCCAGCCGTTCCACCATGCTCCGGTCCATCTCGGTGTCCTCGCCGGAGAGCTCCAGCACCACGTCCTTGCCGGTCTTGCGCGAGAGGTCCCGGACCAGGCGGGCCATCTTCTGGAAGACCGCGCGGACCGGCACCATGCGCATGCGCATCGCCACGTTCTGGAGGTCGCGGCTGATCTTGGTGAGCTGGTTGAGGTGGTTCCGGAGCGCGAGCGAGGAGATGCGCTCGAGCTCGGGGGCGTGGACCACCATCGCCTCGACGATGATGAGCTCGCCGATCATCTCGACCATCGAGTCCACCCGTTCGAGATCGACCTTCACGGTTTCGCGGAGATGCCTCCCCCCGGCGAGCTCGCCGGCGATTGCGGCGGCCGGCTTCGCCGGCGCCGGCAGGACGACGTACTCGGGCATCTCTGCGGCGGGCGAGCCGC
>JAEZXM010000250.1 GCA_023419875.1 Pseudomonadota bacterium
GCCCGGATCCCTCCCGACCAGTCGATGCCGTTCACGTCCTGGCGCTTCTCGAACGCGAAGCTCGGGCCGGACCGCGCCTCGGCCGGCAGCATCGCGAGCGCCACTCCGAGCAGCCCGGCGAGCGCCCGCCTCGGCGCCGCGAGCGCGGGCGAGCGAGGACGCGGCCCGGCGCCTGTGCGGACAGGGCGTGCCATCCCAGCGAGCAACCCGGGGGGCAGCCCGGAGATTCCGTGCGGCGGGCCCGGCGCGGCGGACCGTACGCTCGATCGCCTAGAAGCTCTGTGTGAGCCGCGCCCAGTAGGAGCGACCCGCGAAGTCGTAGGTGGGATCGGTCTGGTTGTCGGCGGCGGTGAAGACCATGGGCGGCGGGCTGTCGAGGACGTTGCGCACGCCGAGCTGGAACCCGGTGGTCCCGATCCCGGTCCGCAGGTGGTAGCTCGCCTCGAGGTCGAAGACGAGGTTCGCCGAGACGCGCCGCGTGATCCGCGGGGTCCTGACGCACAGCCCGTCCGCGCACTCTTCGTACGACCCGACGTAGTGCGCGGTGGTCGAGGCCCCGAGCCCGCCGCGCTGCCAGCTCACCCCCGCCTCCCACCGCCACCGCGGGAGGACCAGCGGCGAGAGGCCGTAGGTACCCGCGGCCTCGGTCACCCTGCCGTCGGGGAACGTCTTGTCGTATCGGAGGAGGTAGGTCGCGTCGAACGCGAGATGGAACCGTCCGAGCGTCCGTGCCGGGATGGCCCAGCGGGCCGCCAGGTCGAGGCCGCTCGTCCTCGTGCCGCCGATGTTCACGAGCGGATCCTCGACGAAGTCGATCGCGCCGGTGACCGGGTTCCGGTGCACGCGCGCGCAGTAGTCCGCGTTCGAGTCCGCGGCGTCCGCCGCGTAGCAGCCGTCCAGGATCACCTGGGTCCCGATCAGGTCGATGGCGTTCTCGAGGTCGATGTCCCAGTAGTCGAGCGTCAGGGAGACATCCTTCACCCAGCGCGGCTGGAGGACCACGCCCGCGGTGAAAATCCGGGCGGTCTCGGGCTCGAGCGCGGTGTTGCCGCCCTGAACCGTCCGGATGAAGTCGTTCGGGCCCCCGGCGTCGGCGGGGCAGAGCGGGCTCGTGGCCGGATCCCCGCACGGATCGCTCGCGTCCGGGAAGGCGTCCGCCCCGCCCTGGTAGAGCTCCAGCACGTCCGGCGCGCGGAAGGCGGTGGACCAGGTCCCGCGGAGCGTCACGTCGCGGACCGGCGCCCACCGCACCCCGAGCTTGTACGTGGTGTGGGAGCCGAAGGTCGAATACCGGGCGCTCCGCAGGGCGGCGAGGAGCTCTAGCTCGTGCAACGCCGGCTTCCCGTTCACCACCGGAATCGAGAGCTCGCCGTACCACTCCGCACTCGAGTAGCGGCCGGACACGGCCTGCTGGTTGCTCCCGGTACTCTCGCCGGCGGCGGTGACGGGATCGGGGAAGTACCCGCCCGACTCCCTCCGGAGGTCGACCCCGGCCGCCAGGCCCACCGGCCGGTCCGCCCAGAGGGAGAAGAGCTTCCCGTTCGACGTCAGCGAGACCACCTGGAGCTCGTTGAAGCCGTGGTCGATCCCGGTGAAGCCGATCTCCCGCCGCTGCTCGGGCGTGAGCGTACCGACGCCGTGCAGGAGATCGAGCGGCACGCAGTTCGTGTTCGGCGCGCCGGGGGTGCCGCAGGTGGGGACGCCGTCGTCGAGGAAGCTGGGGCCGACCGAAGCGTCGAGCGCGGGGGCGCGCACGAGGCCCTCGAGCCGCGCGTGCGAGGTGTTCCTGCCGAACAGGTACGAGAGCTCCCAGCGCCAGCCCTGCAGCGGCCCGGCCCAGCCGCCCAGCTCGCCGTCGAGGCCCGCCACGATCCGGAAGGTGTCCTGCTCCGTGTGGAAGATGCGTCGTCCGAACTCCATCATGCGGCGGCTCAGGAGAAGGTCCGTCTCGAAGTCGTTCGAGAGGCTCTGGCCGGAGACGAGGACGTCGTTGAAGTCGGGCGGGTTGAGGGTGCTCGACCGCCGGTTGACGAACGAGGCCTCGTAGAACGCGCGCACCGCCGGCAAGAGCTGGTAGTTGCCGGCGCTGAAGAGCTGGAGCCGGCGCGCGGGGGTGAGCAGGTAGAAGTCGTCCTGGAAGTTGTAGTCGTCGTCGCTGGGGGTCCACGGGCGGTATTCGCCCGTCTCCGGGTCGTAGACGAAGAGGTTGTCTCCTCCGCCGGCGAGGTGCGCGCACGCCCCCTGGAGTGCGGGGGTCATCAAGTCGGGATTGCCGGCGCAGGCGGCCTCGTCCCAGATCGAGAAGGAGCCGTTCCCGGTGTAAGGGCTGAAGAACGGCTGCACGGTTCCGCTTTCGAAGTCGTAGAACAGGGGCTGCGCGGCCCAGCTCCGGGCGTTGCCCATGATCGGCCGCTGCTCCTGCCAGCCGACGGAGAAGAACGCGGTCCCGCGCTCGCCCACGATCCCCGTCGAGAGCGAGACATCGACGCTCTGCGCGTCGCCGCGGCTCGAGACGCCGCCGAGCGCGCTGATCTCCGTGCCCTCGAACTTCCGCTTCAGGATGACGTTCACCACTCCGGCGATGGCCTCGGAGCCATAGATGGGGGAGCCGCCGTCCTTCATGATCTCGATCCGCTCGACGGCTGCGAGCGGGATGGCGTTGAGGTCGACCACCGTCTCGCCCACGCTGCCGGAGATCATCCTCCGCCCGTTCACCAGCACGAGCGTGCGCTTCGATTCGAGCGAGCGGAGGTTCACCCGGACCTGCCCGTCGTTCTGGCGGTTGCTCCTCGCGTTGAGCGCGTTGCCCTGCGCGGTCAGGGTCTGCACGAACTCGCCCAGCCCGACGACCCCGCTCTCCTCGATCTGCTTGCGATCGATGATCGTGACCGGCGCCGGCGTGGTGAGGTCCTTGCGGCGGATGCGAGTGCCGGTGACGAGCACCTCCTCCACCTGCGTGCCCTCGGCCGCGAGCCGGACCTGGGCCCGCAGGGTCGTGCCCTCCTTCACGGCGAGCTCGCCGCGGCGATACGGCTCGTACCCGGGCATCGACACTGACAGTGTATAGGCGCCCGCCGGGAGCTCCGGGACGACGAAGGCCCCGTCCGTCTCGGAGAGGACCGTCCGTCGCTCCTCGATCTCGGGCCCTTCCACGAACACGGTCGCGCCCACGACCGGCTCCCCGGTCCGCGCATCCCTGATCGCGCCGGCGATGGCACCCGTGCCCTCCGCGCGTGCGCCCCAGGCCGGGAGCAACCCCAACCCGAGGGTGAGGCCGAGACAGGCGAGCCTCAGGAGCCGGCGTGGAGACTTCGCCATCGGTGACCTCCGGGGGGATGCGCCAGTGGTTGCCCGGTCTTAGGACCCACCGAGGTGGGCTGTCAAGCAAGCGGCCGGAAGTTCCTCGGCACGGCGCTGTCTCGCGCAGGCGACGGGCTCATCCGCGCGTTTGACAACTCTCGGGGGTGCGCATAGAGCGGCGGGCGCGTGTTCGACGAGGTGACGAGGGGCGGAAGCGGGAAGGGCGCGGCCCGGAGGGCGCGCTTCGTCCTCGGCTCGACCGTCGTCCAGGCGCTCCTCCTCGCGGGCGCGCTCGCGGCCGCGGCCGCGCTCCGGGACCGGCCCGCCCCGGAGCGGCTCGTGCCGGTGACGTTCGTCCCGCCCGCTCCGCCGGCACTGACAGCGGCGCCCGCCGCACCGTCCGGAAACCCCATGCCGGCTGCCCGGCCCGCGCGCGTGAAGCGGACGCCCGCGGAGCCGAAGCCGGTGCCTCCTCCGCCGAAGCTGGTCCAGCCTCGCCCCGAGCCCGAGGCCGTTCCACCGGAACCCCCGGCGCCCGAGCCCGAGCCTGCGCCGGGCCCGGGCACTGCCGGCGAGGGTGTGGTCGGCGGAGCCCCCGGTGGCGGGGGCGGCGCGCCGATCCCGGGGGGCGCGGGCGCGCTCGGCCCGGGCGGCGCGGTCGAGGACGCGCCCGAGGACCTGGCGCGGCGCAACCTCCGGCCGAAGCTCGCCGACCCCGAGTGTTTGCGGCGGAGCCAGGATCGAGAGCGCGAGCTGAAGGAGCACCCCGAGCT
>JAEZXM010000256.1 GCA_023419875.1 Pseudomonadota bacterium
GGATGATGTTCTCGTCGCGGCCGGCGGCGCGGATGTTCGTGAGCTTCTTCTCCTTGCAGATGTTGAACTCGAGGTCGTTCTCGTGGGAGTGCTCGCCCACGATCATCCCCGAGTACACCCGGTCCCCCGGCTTCACGAAGAGCGCGCCGCGCTCCTGCCCGTAGAAGCAGGCGTACGCGACGACGTCGCCCTCGCGGTCCGAGACGATCGCGCCGGCCTTCCGCTTCTCGATCCGGCCCTGCCACGGCTCGTACCCGTCGAACTGCGAGGACATGATCCCCTCGCCGCGGGTGAGGGTCAGGAACTCGGAGCGGAAGCCGATGAGCCCGCGGGCGGGCACCCGGAACTGCAGGCGCACGCGGCGGGAGCCCACGGGCTGCATGTCCACCATGCGCCCCTTGCGCGGCCCCATGTTCTGGGTGACGCCGCCGACGGCGTCCTCGGGCAGGTCGCAGACGAGGAGCTCCATCGGCTCGTGCAGCTCGCCGCCGACGGTCTTGAGGACGGGCTCCGGGTTCGACACGGTCAGCTCGTACCCCTCGCGGCGCATGTTCTCGACGATGACCGCGAGCTGCAGCCCGCCGCGCCCGACCACCTTGAAGGCGTCCGGCGTGTCGGTCTCCTCGACCCGGATCGAGACGTTCCGGTACGCCTCGCGGAAGAGCCGCTCGCGGAGGTTGCGGCTCGTGACGTACTTCCCCTCCTTCCCGGCGAAGGGGCCCTCGTTCACCTTGAACACCATCGACATCGTCGGCTCGTCGACGGAGATGCGGGGGAGGGCGACCGGGTTCGCCGGGTCGGCGATGGTGTCGCCGATGCCGATCTCCTCGGCGCCGGCGATGCACACGATCTCGCCCGGCCCGGCGTCCTTCACCTCGACGCGCTTCAGCCCGTCGTAGGCGTAGAGCCGGACCACCTTCGCCGGCACGATCCGGCCCTCCTCGCGGATGACCGAGATCGTGTCGCCCTCGTGCAGGACGCCCGACACGAGCCGCCCGATCGCGAGCCGGCCGACGTAGTCGTCGTAGTCGAGGTTGTCGACCAGCATCTGCAGCGCGTGGCCCTCGCCGGTGGGCGGCGGCGGGACGTGCGAGAGGATGGCGTCGAAGAGCGGCTTCAGCGAGTCGGCCTCGAACGCGCCCTTCACGGTGTGCGCGGCCTTGCCCTCGCGGGCGATGCAGTAGAGCACCGGGAAGTCGATCTGGTGCTCGTTGGCGCCGAGGTCGATGTACAGCGAGTAGACGAGGTCCAGGACCTCCTTGGCGCGCGCGTCCTGGCGGTCGATCTTGTTCACCACCAGGACCGAGGGGAGCCCCATCGACAGCGCCTTGGAGAGCACGAACCGCGTCTGCGGGAGCGGACCCTCGGCGGCGTCCACGAGCAGGAGCACCCCGTCCACGAGCCGCAGCGCCCGCTCCACCTCGCCGCCGAAGTCGGCGTGGCCGGGCGTGTCCACGATGTTGATCTTGACGCCCTTGTAGGTGACGGCCGTGTTCTTCGCGAGGATGGTGATCCCCTTCTCGCGCTCGAGATCGTTCGAGTCCATCACCCGCTCGACCACCTGCTCGTTGGCCCGGAAGACGCCGGCCTGGCGCAGCATGAAGTCCACCAGGGTGGTCTTTCCGTGGTCGACGTGCGCGACGATGGCGACGTTCCGGATCTGCTCGCGGGGGATCATGGGGCTCCTACAAAGGGCCGGAACTTATAGTCCTTCCCCGCTCGGGGTCGCAAGGAGAACGGGGGGACGGGAGGACGCAGGCCCTCTGGCGCAGGCGGGCCGGACCGGACTACCCTTCGCGCCGTGCTCGCGTTCCACCACCTCGCGATCCAGTGCGCGGATCTGGAGCTGTGCGAGCGGTTCTATCGGGAGGTGCTCGGGCTCCCGGTGCTGCGCCGCTGGCGGGCCGAGGGGCAGGCACGTGATCGAAGCATCTGGCTCGCCGTGGGCGGCACCGAGACGGCCGGGTTCCTGGCGCTGGAGCGGGTCGACGAGGCGCCGGAGGCGCGGCCGTGGCGCGACGGGCGCCCGGGCCTCCACCTGGTCGCCCTTCAGATCGCGCCCGGCGAGCGGGAGCGCTGGGAGGCGCGGCTCGCCGCTGCCGGTGTCGAGATCGCGCACCGCACCCGCTGGACGATCTACTTCCACGATCCGGAGGGGAACCGGGTCGGCCTCACGCACTACCCGCACGATCCGGAGGAGTGAGCGGTGCCCCCCGCCTTCGCCCGCCGCCGTTACGCGCGCGACAACTACCTCTACGTCCTCGCCAGCGGCGCCGACGCGGCGCTCGTCGATCCGGGCGATCCGGCGGCCGCGCGCGCCGCCGCCGCGGAGCTGGGCGTCCGGCCCCGCTGGATCCTCCACACGCACGGCCACGCCGATCACACGGGCGGCAGCGCGGAGCTCAGGCGCGCGCTGGGCGCGGAGGTGCTCGGGCACGCGGCCGACGGGCGGTGGTTCGCGCCCGACGTGGATCTCGCCGGACGGGCGAGCCTCTCGCTCGGTGCGCTCCGGATCCGGGTCCATCCCACGCCGGGCCACACGCCGGGTTCGGTGCTCCTCGAGTGGGAGGGGCGGCTCCTCACCGGCGACACGCTCTTCGGCATGGGCTCAGGCAACTGCCGGAGCGGCGATCCGGCGCTGCTCGCGGCGAGCTTCCTCGAGGTGATCGCCGCGCTGCCCGGTGATCTCGAGGTGCACCCCGGGCACGACTACGCCGACCGCAACCTGCCCTTCGCCCTGGCGCTCGAGCCCGGCGGCGCCGCGGCCGCACGCGGCGAGGCGCTCCGCGCCGCGCGCGAGGCGGGGCGAGAGCCGGACGCCGTCCGCCTCCACGAGGAGCGTGCCACGAACCCGTTCCTCCGGCTGGGCGCGCCGGGCGTCGCCGCGGCGATCGCCCGCGAGGCTCCGGAGGCGCGGACGGACGTGGAGCGGTTCGTGGCGCTGCGGGGGATGCGGGATCGGTTCTGAGGGCACGGGCGTTGTACAATCCGTCCCGTCCGGACCTTTCCCTGAGGCCTCATGCGGATCCCCCTCGCCGTCGCGCTCGCGCTCTCCCTCGCCCCCGCGGCCCGGGCCGCGGAGGGACAGGTGGACTGGGAGCGCAAGGTCGTGAAGTGCACCGGGAGCGGCGCCGCGAACCTGAAGGACGCCGACGGGAACCCCGCGGTGGCCCGCGTCGGCGCGGAGAAGGCGGCGAAGCTCGATGCCCTGCGGAACTGCCTCGCCACCCTGCGCGGAGTGCAGGTCGAGTCCGGGAAGACCGTGGGCAGCGTGCTCGACTCCGACGCCGCGCTGTCGGCGCGCGTATCGGGGCTCGTGCGCGGTTTCCGCGCAGTGGGCAAGCCTCGCTACTTCTCCGACGGCGGCGTCGAGATCGAGGTCGAGGTGCCGCTCGAGGGCGCGCTCTCCGACGCGCTCCTGCCTCGCGACCCGGCGGCGCCGCCCGCCCCACGGGATCCGGTGCAGAT
>JAEZXM010000260.1 GCA_023419875.1 Pseudomonadota bacterium
TGCCCGAGCAGCGCGGCCGTGCCCCGGGCCACCGCCGCCCCGGCCCGCTCCATGAGCGCCAGCGAGGGGATCCCCAGGCCCTCGATCGCCGCCCGATCGATTGCGCGCATCTCCGCGGAGCCGACGAGCCTCACGGGCCGCCCTCCGCCACGACGACGGCGGCGGCGATCCCTCCGTCGTGCGTGATCGAGAGGTGGAGCCGCTCGACGCCGATCCGGCGCGCCGCCTCTGCCGCGGCCCCCGCGAGCGAAAGCACCGGCGCGCCCTCGTCCCGGACGACCTCGAGCTCGTGGAAGCGGAGCCCCCGGGGCACGCCGAGCGCCTTGAGCGCGGCTTCCTTGGCGGCGAATCGGGCCGCGTAGCGCGAGGCCCGATCGGCGCGCGCGTCGCAGAAGGACCGCTCGCCCGGGGTGAACACCCGTGCCACGAACCGTTCCGCGCGCGCCGGCGGCCCGTCCAGGATGCGGGCCATACGCGCGACGTCCACGAGGTCGAGGCCCAGGCCCAGGATCACGGCCGCGCCTGCCGGAGCAGGTCCTTCATCTCCCGCACCGCCCGCTCGAAGCCGACCAGCAACGCCCTGGAAACGATCGCGTGGCCGATGTTGAGCTCCTCCATCTCCGGGATGGCGGCGACGGGGAGGACGTTCTGGTAGTTGAGGCCGTGGCCGCCGGCCACGTTGAGGCCGAGCTTCGCCGCCGCCTTGCAGGCGTCGATCAGCCGGCTCAGCTCGCGGCGCCGGTCGGCCGCGAGCCGCGCCTCGCAGTACCGACCGGTGTGGAACTCGACGTTGGTCGCCTCGGCGCGGAGCACCGCCTTCACCTGGTCGAGATCCGGGTCGATGAACAGCGAGACCTCGATGTCGGCGTCCACGAGCGTCTTCACCGCCTTGCGGACGCCGTCGCGACCTCCGACGACGTCCAGGCCACCCTCGGTGGTGAGCTCCTCCCGCCGCTCGGGGACGAGCGTCACCATGTCGGGCTTGGTCTCATAGGCGACCCGGACCATCTCCTGGGTCGCGGCCATCTCGAGGTTGAGCCTGGTGGAGACGGTCCGGCGCAGGACTTGAAGATCGCGGTCCTGGATGTGCCGGCGGTCCTCGCGCAGGTGGATCGTGATCTGATCCGCCCCGGCCATCTCGGCCATCATCGCGGCGGCCACGGGGTCCGGGTAGAGCGTGCGCCGGAGCTGGCGCAGCGTTGCGACGTGATCGATGTTGACTCCGAGGCGGGCGGGCATGGGCGAAATGTAGCGCGAAACCTCGCGCCCGCCCTCTTTTCCCCCCTACCCCAGCGCGTCCCGCAGCGCCCCCGCGATCCCGTCCGCCATCCCCTGGACCCGCTTCGCGTCCGGCCCCTCCACGAGCACCCGGACCTTGTTCTCCGTCCCTGAGAAGCGGACGAGGACGCGGCCCTCGGACCCGAGAGCCTCCTCGGCGGCGGCGATGGCCTTGCCCACCGCCGGGAGCTCCGCGAGGGGCCGCTTCTCCTTCACGGCCACGTTCACGAGCGCCTGGGGGACGGGCTGGAAGCACGTCGCGAGCTCGGAGAGGCTCCGCCCGTCCCGCTGCATCACCGCCAGGACGTTCAGGGCGGCGGCGACTCCGTCGCCGGTGGTGACGTGATCGAGGAAGATGAGGTGACCGGACTGCTCGCCGCCGAAGTTGTAGCCGTTCCTGCGCATCTCCTCGACGACGTACCGGTCGCCGACCTGCGTGCGGACGACGCGGCCGCCCACCTCGCCGAGGGCGCGCTCCAGGCCGAGGCTCGACATCACGGTGGAGACGACCGTCTTCTTCGCCAGCGTCCCCTGCCGGACGAGATCCCGTCCCACGACGGCCATGATCGCGTCGCCGTCCACGATCCGGCCGGTCTCGTCCGCGAGGATGAGCCGGTCGGCGTCCCCGTCGAGCGCCAGGCCCAGGTCTGCGCCGTGCTCCCGGATCGCCTTCGCCATGCATTCGGGGTGGACCGCGCCGCAGCCGTCGTTGATGTTGGTTCCGTCCGGCTCGACCGCGAGCGGGATGACCTTGGCGCCGAGCTCCTCGAAGACGTCGGGGGCGACGTGGTAGGCGGCGCCGTTCGCGCAGTCCACGACCACGGTCAGGCCGTCCAGGGTCAGATCCTTCGGGAAGACCGACTTCAGGAATTGCGCGTACCGGCCCTTGGCGTCGTCGATCCGCTTCGCCTTGCCGATCCGGGTGGCGGTGGGCCGGAGCGCCTGGAAGTCCGGATCTCCGCCCTCCCCGCCGAGCACCAGGCGCTCGATCTCGAGCTCGACCTCGTCGGGCAGCTTGAAGCCGTCGCGCGAGAAGAACTTGATCCCGTTGTCCTGGTACGGGTTGTGGCTCGCGGAGATCACCACCCCGGCGTCGGCGCGCATCGACTGTGTGACGAATGCGATGCCCGGCGTGGGGAGCGGGCCCGACAGCATCACGTCGACGCCCATGGAGCAGATGCCCGAGGCGATCGCCTGCTCGAGCATGTACCCGGAGAGGCGCGTGTCCTTGCCGATGACGATCCGGTGCCGGTGGGGCCCGTTCCGGACCACGAAGGCCAGCGCCCGGCCGAGCTGGAGCGCGATCTCGGCGGTCATCGGGTGCACGTTCGCGACGCCGCGGACCCCGTCGGTACCGAAGAGCCGGCGGACCGCCGGGGACCTCGCGACCGCGGCGTTCCGCGCCGCACCGTCCGCGGGCAGCCCCTTCCCGTCCACCCCGTCGTTCGTGCCGGCACCCGTGCGCGTCGCCATGACTCGACCCCCTGTTTTCGTGAACCCGCCCGCCCCTCAGGACGCCGGCGCGAACCTAGCACACTGACGGGACCCGGCGCCCCGGTCCGCGCCCCAGAAGGCTATGCCGTGCTCCCGCGCTGCGCCGCGTCCCGGATCGCGGCCGCCACGAGCGCGGCCTGCCGCGCCGCCGCGACGTCGTGCACGCGGACGAACTCTGCACCCGCGAGGACGCAGGCCGCGACCGCCGCGAGCGTCCCGGAGAGGCGCTCGGCGACCCCGGCCCCGGTGAGCGCTCCGATGAAGCTCTTCCGCGACGGGCCCACGAGCAGCGGGCACCCCAGCTTGCGCAGGCGACCCAGGCCGGCGAGGAGCGCCAGGCTCTGCTCCGCGGTCTTCGCGAAGCCGACGCCGGGATCGAGGACGACGTTTCCCCGCGGCACTCCCGCGCGCTCGGCGCGCTCGAGCGCCTGCTCGAGCTCGGCCGCGACCTCCTCCACCACGTCGCCGTAGATCGCGCGGGTGGCCATGTCCGCGGGCGTCCCGCGCATGTGCATCAGCACGGCGGGGACGTTCCGCTCGGCGACGAGCTCGGCCATGCCGGGGGCGGAGAGGCCCTGGACGTCGTTCACGAGGTCGGCGCCGGCGTCGAGGGCGGCGCGGGCCACCTCCGGCTTGGAGGTGTCCACCGAGATGGGGAGTGAGAAGCCTCCGGCGCGCAGGCGCGCGATGACCGGCACCACGCGCCGCCGCTCCTCCTCGACGGGGACCGGCGGCGCCCCGGGACGCGTGGACTCGCCGCCGACGTCCACGAGGTCCGCGCCCTCGGCGAGGAGCGCCCGCGCGTGGTCGGCTGCCGTCCCCGGTTCCGCGAACCGCCCGCCGTCGGAGAACGAGTCGGGCGTGACGTTGACCACCCCCATGAGAAAGGGGCCGGGCCCTTCGAAGAGCCTGGCCCCGATCTGCAGCTTCACGCTCGCCTCCCTCGAGCCGGGCGCTAGGCCTTGCTCGCCGCAGGCATGCCGCCGACCGCGTCGAGCAGTCCGCCCCGCTTGCCCTTCTCCTGCGGCGGCACCGCGGCCGGCTTCACCGGCGGGGCCCGGCTGATGACGCCCCCCGCCATGAGGACGTCGATGTCCGAGGCGTCGAGGGTCTCGTACTCGATGAGCGCGTCCGCGATCCGGTTCAGGATCGTGCGCTGCTCGAGCAGCACCGCCTTCGCCCGCTCGTACTGCTCGGTCACGATGCGGCGGACCTCGGCGTCGATGTCCCGCGCCGTCTGCTCCGAGTACGCCTGGGTGGTGGTCATCTCGCGGCCCAGGAACACCTCGCCCTCCTTCCGGCCGAAGGCGAGCGGACCGAGCTCGCTCATGCCCCACTCGCACACCATGGAGCGGGCGAGGTTGGTCGCCACCTCGATGTCGTTCCCGGCGCCGGTGGTCTTCTGCGAGAAGGTGATCTCCTCGGCGATCCGGCCGCCCATGAGGATCGCGATCTGGTTGAGCGCGAACTCCTGGTTGATGTTGAGCCGGTCCTCCTGCGGGAGCTGCTGGGTGAGCCCGAGGGCGCGGCCGCGGGGGATGATCGTCACCTTGTGGACCGGGTCGGTCCCGGGGAGGACCTTGGCCACCAGCGCGTGCCCGGCCTCGTGGATGGCGGTGGTCCGCTTCTCCTTCTCGGAGATGATCATCGACCGCCGCTCGGTGCCCATGAGCACCTTGTCCTTCGCGAACTCGAAGTCGTCGATCGCCAGCCGCTCCTGGTTGCGCCGCGCGGCGTAGAGCGCCGCCTCGTTCACCAGGTTCTCGATGTCCGCCCCGGAGAAGCCGGGAGTGCCGCGGGCGATCTGGGAGAGGTCGACCGAGGCGTCGAGCGGGGTCTTCTTGGTGTGGACCTTGAGGATGCCGAGCCGGCCGTTGAGGTCCGGGCGCGGAACGGTGATGCGCCGGTCGAACCGGCCCGGCCGGAGCAGCGCGGGGTCGAGGACGTCGGGGCGGTTGGTGGCGGCGATGAGGATCACGCCCTCGTTCGACTCGAACCCGTCCATCTCCACGAGGAGCTGGTTCAGCGTCTGCTCGCGCTCGTCGTGTCCGCCGCCCAACCCGGCGCCGCGGTGGCGGCCGACGGCGTCGATCTCGTCGATGAAGATGATGCAGGGGGCGTTCTTCTTGCCCTGCTCGAACAGGTCGCGGACGCGCGAGGCGCCGACGCCCACGAACATCTCCACGAAGTCGGAGCCGGAGATCGAGAAGAACGGCACGCCCGCCTCGCCGGCCACGGCGCGCGCGAGCAGCGTCTTGCCGGTGCCCGGCGGCCCCATGAGCAGCACGCCCTTCGGGATCCGGCCGCCGAGCCGCGTGAACTTCTTCGGGTCCTTGAGGAAGGAGATGATCTCCTCGAGCTCGTCCTTCGACTCGTCGATGCCGGCGACGTCGGCGAAGGTGACCTTGTTGTGGTGCTCGGTCATGAGCTTCGCGCGCGACTTCCCGAAGCTCATCGCCTTGCCGCCGCCCGACTGGAGCTGGCGCATGAAGAAGAAGATGAGGAGGAAGACGACGAGCAGCGGCACGAGCTGCACGAGCACGGCGACCCAGGCCGAGTTCTCCTTCGCAGGGTCGTACTTGACCGTTCCGCCGCTGGCGGTGATCCGCTCCTCCAGGTCCTTGTTGAACGCGCCGGCGATGTCGAGGGGGCCCTGGGTCTCGAACTCCTTGCCGTCCTTGAACGTGCCTCTGTACTCGCTCCCCTTGATCACGAGGGACTGGACCTGGTCCTTGGCCACGTGGTCCCGGAGCTCGCTCCAGCTCGGCCGTTGCGGATCGGGCTTGCCGAACGAATCGACCTTGCTGAAGAGGGCGATGGCCAGCGCGATGATGCAGACCCAGAGCAGGGCGGTCTTGTAGGGTTGTCGCAAGTTTGGATTCCCTTCCGTGCGTCCCAACCACCGGCGCGGCGGGGGTGTTCCGCTGCCCCCGGTGCCGGCCGGGCGGGCGGCCGCGCTCCGATCGTTTATAGCAACCCCTCACCCCCTTTGCAGTACGCGCTCGGTCACGCCTCTACCTGGATGTCCAACCCTGCGCCATTCGGTCCCGCCGCCTGCGCGAGCACGCCCAGCTCGGGGATCGCCAGCACGGTCGCACCGTGTGCGAGGAGGAGCAGGCGGTCCCTTCGCTCGCGCGAAATCTTCCGGTCGATGAGCCAGGCCTTGAGCTTCTTGCCCCCGGCGCCCCCGTCGGGCCGGAAGCGGTCTCCGGGCCGCCGGGTGCGCAGGACGAGCGGCCAGGGGAGCAGGTCCGGCCGTCTCGCGTCGATGCGTACCACGACGGCGCTACCGGAGAGCTCGTATCGACCGGGGCCCGCGATGTGGAGCGGTGCGAGCGTCGGCTCTGCGATGGACGGTCCCGCTCCGACCGCCTCGAGGTGCGCCGCCCGGTGCCGGAGCTCCACCCGGCCCGGGAGGGCGAGACGCCATTCACCGCCGCGCCGGAGCCTGCGGAGCACCGCCGCCACGTGCTCCGCGCCCAGCTCTCCTCCCTGCGAAGCAGCCTGCCAGAGCCGGCGAACGATCCGTCCCCGGACCGCCGCAGGTTCGGAGCGGAGCCGGGCGTCTTCGGCGCGCCCGTCCCGGACCGCGGCCCGGGCCCGGGCCGAGAGCGCGCGCTCGTCGGCACGCAGCAGGTCTGCCGAGCGGGCGATCGCCCGCTCGGCAGACGGCGCGAGCGCCGCGAGGACCGGGACGAGCTCGTGCCGCACGCGGTTCCGGGAGAAGCGCGGAGAGGCGTTCGTCGGATCCTCGCGGAAGGGAAGTCCCTGCGACTCGAGGAACGCGAGCACCTCCGCGCGCGAGCGGTCGAGGAGCGGGCGGACGATCGGCCCCCGGCGCGGCGGGATCCCGGCAAGACCGCGCGCACCCGCACCGCGAAGGAGCCGGAGGAGCACGGTCTCGGCCTGATCGGTCCTGGTGTGGCCCGTCGCGATCCGGCTCGCACCCGCGCGAAGGGCCGCCTCCTTGAGGGCGCGGTAACGAACGCTCCGCGCCTCGGCCTGCACGTTGCCGGGCGGCACCGACACGCGGAGGAGCCCGAGCGGGACGGCGAGGCGCCGGCAGCTCTCGGCCGCTGCCTCGGCGTCCTGCACCGCGCCGGCGCGGAGACCGTGATCGACGTGCGCGGCCGAGAGCGCCGAGAGCTCTCCCGCGTCTCGCAACGCCGCAAGCGCGGCGAGCAGCGCCGTGGAGTCCGGCCCTGCCGAGAGCGCCACGATGACGTGATCCGCCGCGCCGAAGAGCTTGCGGCACCGGACCGTGGTCCGGACACCGGCCACGAACGGATGGAGGCTGCGCGTGCGCACGGCGAGCGGCGGGCTGGGCCGCCTCTTATACTAGTCGCCGCGTCCGGCCGTTCGGGTGCCGGAGGGAATCGCGCTCGATCACGGGCGGTTCTCGGGAGCAGGAGGCCACGGGGTTTCCGCGAGTCCAAGTTGCCGGGATCGCCGGGGAATGATCCGGAGAGGCGCTCGGTTGGCACAGACGGAAGCCGAAGCTTTCAACGAGCTGGGCCTAGGGGTCCCCCCCCTCCCCCTCTGGGTCCACGG
>JAEZXM010000335.1 GCA_023419875.1 Pseudomonadota bacterium
AATCCTCTCGATCCCCCTCCTGCGTCTCCTCGCCCGGCGGGAGGGGAGGTCGGAGGAACGCGTCGAGGAGCGCGAGGTGGACCGCGGGGTCGAGCAGGGAGACGTGCTCGTGCTGCCCGGAGATGTCCACCATCCCCCGGAGCGCACTCTCGAGCATGGCGACCGTGCAGAGCGCGCCGTTGACGTACGCGCGCCCGCGCCCGCCCCGAGAGGCCACGCGGCGGACGAGGAGCTCGCGGGTCCTCCGGGGAGCAGCCGCGGAAGCCTGGCCATCTTCGTCCGACCGTCCTGAGCCCTTCGGCTCCGGCCCTGCTACGCAGGGCCTACGCTCAGGGCAGGCGGAGTCGAAGGACGGCAGCGACGTTAGCTCCAGCTTCGTCCAGACGGGATGGTCCTCCGGCAGCTCGAATACCGCCTCCACCACCGCCTCGTCTGCGCCCTCGCGCAGGACGTCGGCGCTCATCCGCCCGCCGAGCACGAGGTGCAGCGCGTTCACCAGGATCGACTTGCCGGCGCCGGTCTCACCGGTGAGGACGTTCAGCCCTGGGCCGAACTGGACCTCGACCGCGTCGACGACCGCGAAGCCGGAGATGCGCAGGGTCGTGAGCATGCGGCCATGATTCCACGGACCGCTGACACTGAGCAAATTTTCAGGTATACGGACGTCTAGGGCCGGCGAGACGAGCTACCGATCCCCCCACCGGAGCTTCGCCCGGAGGATGCCGAAGAAGTCGATCCGAGGGTTCCGCACCAGCAGGACGCGGGTCTGCGACTGCTTCGCCTGCACGCGATCGCCGCGCTCGAGCTTCATGCCCTTCTGGCCGTCCAGGGTGAGGAACACGTCGGTGTCGTTCCGGATCCAGAGCTCGACCGTCTTGTCGTCCGGCACCACCAGCGGGCGCTGGGTGAGCGTGTGCGGGCAGATCGGCGCGAGGATCACCCCGCGCATCGTCGGATCCATGATCGGCCCGTTGGCGGAGAGCGCGTACGCGGTCGAGCCGGTGGGCGTCGCCACGATGATGCCGTCGCCGCGGAGCGTCGTGACGAAGCTCCCGCCGCACCGGATCTCGATCTCGACCATGCGGGAGAGCGCGCCCTTCGCGAGCACCACGTCGTTCAGCACCTCCATGTCCACGGCGCGGTCCGGCCCGCCCCCCCGGTGCAGGTGGACGCGGAGCTTCATCCGCTCCGAGACCTGTGCGGTGCCGGCGAGGACCTCCTCCAGCGCGACGTACAGCTCGTTCTGCGGCACCTCGGTCATGAAGCCGAGCTTGCCCATGTTGACGCCGAGGATCGGCGCCGGCCGGCCCTGGAGCAGCGAGGCGGCGTGGATGAGCGTGCCGTCGCCGCCGAGGACGAGCACCAGCTCGGCCGTCCGGCCGAGCTCCGCCTCGTCCGTGGTGACCTCCACGCCGCGTGCCCGAAGGAACTGCGAGACGAGCAGCGCCGCCTCCGCCGCCTCGCGGCTCGTCACCTTGTGCACGATGCCCACCCGCCGGGGCGCGGGGCAGAGCTGTCCGTCCATGCGGGACATCATATAAGGGTTCGCGCCGGGCTCGGGCTCGGGCCCCGGCCGTTCACGGGATGAGACATGGACCTCTTCGATCGCGCCGCCGAGGCCGACCCTTCCGGTAAGCCGCTCGCCGAGCGGATGCGTCCCAGGCGCCTGGAGGACTTCGCCGGACAAGAGCACGTCCTCGGACCCGGCGCGGCACTGCGCCGCGCCGTCGAGGCCGACCAGGTGCCCTCGCTCATCCTCTGGGGCCCGCCCGGCACGGGGAAGACCACCCTCGCCCGGATCGTCGCCCAGCGCACCGGCGCCGAGTACGTCCCGTTCAGTGCGGTCCTGGGCGGCGTGAAGGAGATCCGCGAGATCGTCGCCGCGGCGCGCGACCGGCGGAAGATGAACCGCAAGCGGACCATCCTCTTCGTGGACGAGATCCATCGGTTCACGAAGGCCCAGCAGGACGCGTTCCTGCCGCACGTCGAGGACGGCACCGTCACGCTCATCGGGGCCACCACCGAGAACCCGTCGTTCGAGGTGATCGCGGCACTCCTCTCGCGCTGCCGCGTGGTGACGCTCCGGGCGCTCACCGAGGAGGAGGTGGCCTCGCTCGTCGATCGCGCTGTGGCGGCGCCCGAGGGGCTCGCCGGCACGGTCTCGCTCTCGCCCGAGGCGCGCGAGGCGCTCGCGCGGTACGCGTACGGCGACGCGCGCCGGGCGCTCAATGCGCTCGAGGTCGCGGCGGCGGCGGTGCGGCTCGCCGGCCGCGAGCGGATCGAGCGCGCCGACGCGGAGGAGGCGCTCCAGACGAAGACCGTGCTCTACGACAAGGCGGGCGAGGAGCACTACAACGTGGTCTCCGCCTTCATCAAGTCGATGCGCGGCTCGGATCCGGACGCGGCGGTCTACTACATGGTCCGGATGCTCGAGGGCGGGGAGGACCCCCGGTTCGTGCTGCGGCGGATGGTGATCTTCGCCTCCGAGGACGTGGGCAATGCCGACCCGCAGGCGCTCCAGATCGCGGTCGCCGCGCTTCAGGCCGTCGAGCTCGTCGGGCTCCCCGAGGGCGTGCTCCCCATGACGCAGGCCGCGATCTACCTCGCGCTCGCGCCCAAGGCGAACACCGCGATCGCGGCGTACGGCGCGGCGCGCCGGCTGGTGAAGGAGCGCGGCCCCCTGCCGGTACCGATGAAGCTCCGGAATGCCCCGACGAAGCTCATGGAGGGGCTCGGGTACGGGGGCGGCTACCGGTATCCGCACAACTTCGAGGGACACTACGTGGCCGAGGAGTACCTGCCGGATGCCCTCCTCGGCGAGCGGATCGTCGAGCTCTCGGAGAGCGGGGCGGAGCGCGAGCTGGCGGAGCGGCACCGGGAGCTGCGCGGGAGTGCGCGCCGCAAGGATGGGGCGGGCGACACGGACGAGTGACGCCCCTCGGGGCGTCCCCCGATTGCACGACAGGTGCGGTACTGGTTGGGTAGGCGACCGCTCGTCCGTTCCGACTAAAGCGATTTTGATCGTAAGGTCGGCCCATGACCGAGCCCCGCAAAGCGCCCGCCTTCGATCGCCTCGAGGCGGTGGAGCGGCTGTGCCGCGAGGCGCGGGTGCACGCCAGGGAGGGGGAGAAGCAGCTCGCGCTCGCCGCATACCTCGAGGCCTGGGATCTCCTGCCCGAGCCGAAGGCGAGCTGGGACGCCTCGATGCCCATCCTCGCCGCGGTGGGCGACCTCCTCCGCGAGAGCGGGGACGACGAGCTCGAGGTGCTGCTCCGGATCCAGGGGCGCACCGCGTCCGCGGGCGCGCCGCGCAGCTGAGCACCGCTGTCCGGGCTGGCCGGACGCCGTGGCTCCGCGTACTCTCCCCCGGTGCTCCTCTACATGCACGGCTTCGGCTCGGGCCCGAACTCGGCGAAGGCCCGCCACCTCGCCGCCCGCTTCGCCGCGGCCGGCGCCCGGCTCGAGATCGCGAACCTCACGCCCGGTGACGACGGCTTCGAGTCATCGTCACCGTCGAGCATGCTCGCGGAGGCCGAGCGCATCCTCGCGACCGCGCCGCCGCCGCACGGGATCGTCGGCAGCTCGCTCGGCGGGTATCTCGCCGCCGTGGCCGCGTCGAGGAACCGGGACGTCGCGCGCCTCGTCCTGCTCGCGCCGGCATTCCGGCTGTTCGAGCGGTGGGACGGGAAGCTCTCCGACGCCGACCGCGAGGAGTGGCGGACGCGCGGCCGCGAGGTGTTCCACCACGACTCCGGCCGGAACCGCCGCCTCGGCTGGCAGTTCCACGAGGACGCCCGCGCCTACCCGTCCTTCCCCGTGGTGAAGGTTCCGACCCTCTGCATCGCCGGCCGCAAGGACGAGACCGTGCCGCTCGCGGACGTCGCCGCCTTCGTCGCGCGCACGCCGTCGGCGCAGCTCGTCGAGGTGGACGACGGGCACGGGCTGGAAGGGTCGTACGACCGGGTGTTCGAGGAGGCGTGGGGGTTCCTGGCGCCGGTGGTCGGCGAACGGAAGTGACCGCGGTCGCTCGCGGCTCGGCTACTCCGCGGAGACCAGGTTCACGTAGACCCGCTCCAGCGCCGCCTCGAAGGCCCGGATCTCCTCCGGGCTGAACCCCCGGTAGTAGATCCCGCCCATCCGATCCGACACCTCGGCGAAGGCGCCGAGCATGGCGCGGGCGCGGGGCCGGAGCGTCACGCGGACGGAGCGCCGATCGGGCCCGGGCTCGCGGCGCAGCATCCCGTCCGCTTCCATGCGGTCGAGCATGCGCGTCAGGGTGGACTTCTCGAGGGCCGTCCGCTCCGCGAGGGCCGTCATGCTGATCCCGTCTCCCTGCCAGAGCGCGAAGAGGATGCGGCCCTGGCCCGGGTTGGGCTCCTCGAGACCGCGCTCCTTCATCAGCCGCGCGAGCACGCGCCGCGACAGGTGATGGATCTTGGAGAGCACGAACCCGCCCTCGCCCTTCGGCTGCTGGCGGGGCCGCCGCTTCGATCGACTCATGGCTTCGCCCTTCCCGCGAACGCCTCCGGGCCGGACGGCCACCAGAAGCCGCTCTTGCGGATCCGGTCCTGGTAGTCCTTGCGCCAGCCCTGCTCCACCCGCTCCTCCGGAGGCTTCTCCACCCAGCGCTCGAAGTACCAGTCGAGGTAGTGCGGGTACGCCTTCGCGTCCCACAGCTCCACGAGTCCGATCGCGGCGTCGCGGTCGTCGTAGGCGGCGGCGATCCGGTCGAGCTCTTCGGGCGAGGGCTCGCGATACCGATCGCGGTGGACCACGTGCTCGAGCGGCAGGCGCCCGCGGCGGCGCGCCGGGCTCCGGTCGGCCGCGTAGCCGAGGAGCACGGTGATCACGGGGAAGACGGAGCGCTCGGGCAGCGAGAGCTCGCGGAACACGAGGTCGAACGGCTTCCGGTGGAGGCCGTTCGTGACGAGCGAGTCGATCCCGAGCGCCCGCGCGGCGACCACCGCGTTCTGGGCGGCCAGCGACACCTCGACGATCCCGTTCACGAGCTCGTTGATCTCGGCTGCGTCATGGGCCTTTCCCCGGCGCGCGGCGAGGAGGTCGAGGCGGTGGGAGTCGACGCAGTAGACGAGCGCCCGGCTCGCCCGATGGCCCACGAGCCGCTCCATCCGATCCCGATCCTCGATGACGATGATCGAGTACGCCTGGCGCGCGGAGGCGGTGGCGGCGCGGACCGAGGCCTCGAGGACGGCCTGAAGGTCCTCCGGGCGGACCTGCTGCTCGTCGAAGGCGCCGTGGGTGCTGCGGAGCGCGTGAAGGGTCTCGAGGGCCGGGTGCATGAAGTTGCATGTACAACGCTCCCGACTCGGGGGGCAACCGGGGCGAGGGCCCGGGCCGAGCCCGGGCCCCTTCGCCTTCCCGGCGATGACGGATCACTTCTCCAGACGGCGCTCGATCTGCCGCTTGGCGTCTGCCAGCGCCCGGTCGATGGGCTTGTCGTTCTCGAGCACCTCCTTCAGCTCGGCGTTCACGATGTCGCTGGCGATCTGATCGAGCCTGTGGACGGCGACGCGGGGGATCTTCGCCGCGGCCACCTTCCAGAGCTGGCGGGCCTTCTGCCCGCCCAGGAACGGCATGGGCTGGTCCACGAAGGGATCGTCCTGCGCGGCGGCGAGCGCCGGCCATGCGTCGAGGGACCTCCAGGCGTTGAGCTGCTGCTCCACGTCGAAGCACATGAACCGGACGAACTCCCACGCCTCGCCCTTGTGCTCGGCCTCCTTCGGGATGGCGTAGAACGAGCCCCCCCAGGACGCGAAGGCGCCTCCCGGGAGCTGCGCCGCCCGCCAGAGGCCCTTCGATCTCGGGGCGATCGAGTTCTGGAGCTGTCCCGCGAGCCACGCCCCCATCGGCTGCGTGGCGAGGACGCCCCGCCGGAACGCCTCGTTCCATTCGGTCGAGAAGGCCGCGAACCGGGCGTCCACGCCCGCCTGGCGCGCCGCCCGGGCGAGCTCGAACGCCCTCCGGAACCGGGGCGCATCCACGAGGACCTTGCCGTCCTCGTCGAAGAAGATCCCCTCCCCGTCCTTCAGGTCCGCGCGGATGATCGTCATCATGATGTCCGCCGCGTCGGCGAGGAGGTACGCCTTGGTGGCGGCCCTCACCTTCTTCCCGGCCTCGATGTAGGACTCCCACGAGGTCGTCAGCTCCTCCTCCAGGACGCCGGCCTTCGCGAGGAGGTCGGCCCGGTAGAACAGCGTGCCCGGCCCGACGTCGGCGGGCATCGCCGCGAGGATGCCTCGGCCCGAGGTGGCCTGCGGGCCGGTGAACCTCAGGAGCCTCGCGAGCAGCGGTCGCGCGTCGTACGGGGCCGCGCCGAGATCCTCGAGCCCACCCGACTCCGCGAAGCGGCCGATGAACCCGACCTCGACCGCCATGACGTCCGGCACGGTCGAGCCCAGCTCGAGCTTGTTCAGCATCGCGTTGTGGTGGTCGAAGTACGCGTTGGTCGTCAGGTGGATCTTCACGTCCGGATGCTTCTTCTCCCAGAGCGGGATCGCGGCCCGGACCGAATCCGCGAAGCTTCCGTAGGACGCGACCCGGAGGGTGGTCTCGGCGGGGACCGGTCGGGCCGGCGTGAGGGCGAGCAGGGCGAGCAACCAGCGCAGGCGAGGCTTCATTTCGGCTCTCCTAGGGCGAAAGATCCCCTGCGCGCGTCGGAGGAACGCGCCGCACGGGCCATGTTGTACTTACAACCTTACAGCCGGACGGCCGCCGGCCCGGCGGTATTCACGGTGACGGTTGCATGTACAACCTCCGGCCCGTTCAGCCCCGCCCCAGCTCCCACGCGACGTGCGCCCGCAGCCGCTCCTCGTTCGGGAACGAGAGCCCGAGCTCCCCCTCGAGGCGCGAGACGTCGAAGCGGAAGGGCTCGGCGCCGTAGCCGCGGTCCTCGAGCTCGACGGGCGCCTCGCGGCCCGCCGCCTCCATCGCCCAGCGGGCGATCTGCTCCCACGACACCCAGTCGCGCGAGAGCCCGTAACGGATCGTGAACGGGGCCGGGTCGCCGAGGGTCGCGAGGTACACCTCCGCGAGATCGGCAGCGTGGAGGAACTGCGTGCCGTCGTGCTTCACGAGGCGCACCGGACGGCCCTCGCGCACCGCGCGACAGATCTCCCGGAACCGGCGGTCGGGCTGGCTCCGCGCGCCCGGCACGGCCGGCTCGCCGAAGATGTAGCCGGGGCGGATCACGTGGACCGGCAGCCCCTGCCGCGCGTAGGCCCGGGCGAACATCTCGGTCGCCGCCTTGGTCGCGCCGTAGAGGTCGGTCGGGCGTGGCTGGCGCTCCTCGCCGTTCCGCGGCTCCATCTCGCCGTTCGCCGCCGTGGACGAGGTATAGACGACCCCCTTCACGCCGGCCCGGCGCGCAGCCTCGAACAGCCCCACCGATGCGGCGGTGTCGGCCGCCAGCATCTCCGGGCCGGTGTCCCCCCAGCCGAGCGCGACGTGAACGAGGACGTCGGCGCCGCGGAGCGGGGCCTCCCAGCTCGGCGGGTCGTCGAGATCGAGCCGTGCGAGCGCGATCCCGGGTTGCTCGCCCAGCGCCGGGACCTTGCCCGCGTCGCGGCCCGTCGCGACCACGGCGTGACCCGCGCGGGCGAGGTGCACCGCGACGTGGCTCCCGATGAACCCGGTGGCTCCGGTGACGACGACGCGCATGGTCGGCTCCCTCTCGTGCGCAGCATACTCGCGGACCGCCCCGGCAAGAGCCCGTCGCCGCGAAACGAAGCGCAAACGTTGTCGGCCACGCTCCCTGTTCCGTACGGTGCCGCTCTTGTCTAGACTCCACTTCCCGCGCGGAACGAACCGCCGTGCGGCAGCAGGGGAGGGCACCGAGCATGGCGGACATCCGTGGGAAGTGGGCGCTGGTCACCGGGGCGGCGCGGGGCATCGGCAAGCAGGTCTCGACGGGCCTCGCCCAGCGCGGCTGCAACCTGGTGCTGCACAGCCGCGACCGGTCCCACACCGCCGACCTCGAGAAGGACCTCGCCAAGCTGGGCGTGAAGATCGCCTCGGTGTCCGCCGAGCTCTCCAAGGCCGACGAGGTGGACCGCATGGTGGACGCGGCCATGACCGCGAGCGGCGGAATCGACATCCTGTTCAGCAACGCCGCGATCATGACCCGCTACCGGCACGACTGGCTCGCGACGCCGCCCGAGGACTTCCGGGCGAGCTTCGAGGTCAACGTGATCGCGCCCATCCAGATCACGTACCGTGTACTCCCCCGCATGACGGCCCAGAAGTGGGGGCGGATCGTCCACGTCACCTCCGGCATCCGGGATCAGCCGGAGCTCATGGCCTACGCCGCGTCGAAGGCCGCGCTCGACAAGTTCGTCCGCGACGCAGCGCCGAAGCTCCGGAGCACGGGCGTGCTCATGAACCTGCTCGACCCCGGGTGGCTCCGCACCGACCTCGGAGGCCCCAAGGCGCCCAACGCGGTCGAGTCGGTGCTCCCGGGCGCGCTCGTGCCCGTGCTCGTGGACGGCGAGGTCCACGGCGTCCACTTCGCGGCGCAGGACTTCGCGGGCAAGAGCCTGGGGTGAGCGAGG
>JAEZXM010000364.1 GCA_023419875.1 Pseudomonadota bacterium
GTTTATCCGTGGGCGGTGCTCCTGGTCTCCGACGCCCAGGGGAGCGCGGGCCTCGGGTGGCCCGGTTATGTCTCCATGGCGATCTTCGTCGCGACCCTGGTGGCCGGCCTGGCGTACGTCTGGAAGAAGGGCGTGCTCGACTGGGCCGATTGAGGGGCGCGGCGCGCTGGCCCGGGGCAGGCTCGGGGCGAGCGGCCCCTGGAGCCGGAGGCAACGAAGCGATGGTTTCCGAACTCGACGCCGTGCCCGCGATCACCACGCGCCGCGAGGAGGCGCTGTCCGGACTCTCCGGCCTCGTATCGAAGGGCCTGGGCTGGGCGCGCAAGTACTCCCTCTTCCAGTACCCGTTCGTCACCGCCTGCTGCGGGATGGAGTACATGACGATCTCGTCCGCGCGGTACGACCTCGACCGGTTCGGCGCCGCGCTGCCGAGGTTCTCGCCGCGGCAGGCCGACCTGCTCATGGTGGTGGGCACGGTCAACTGCAAGCAGGCCCCGATCCTCCGTCGCGTCTACGAGCAGATGGCCGAGCCGAAGTGGGTCATCGCCTTCGGCGTCTGCGCCAGCTCGGGCGGCTTCTACGACAACTACGCCACCGTCCAGGGCATCGACCGGGTCGTCCCGGTCGACGTCTACATCCCGGGCTGCCCGCCGCGGCCGGAGCAGGTCCTCGACGGCATCATGCTGTTGCAGCAGAAGATCCAGAACCAGCACAACCGGCTCACCGCCAACTGGCCCCGGCTCGCGACCGGCGGGCGCCGGGAGGGCTAGAGGCAGGCACCATGTCCAAGGCCGTGATCGGCGCGCTCCTCGAGCGCTTCCCCGACGCCGTGTACGACGCCTACGAGGGCGTGGGCGGCGACGACTGCGCGTTCGTGAAGAAGGATCGGATCGCGGACGTCTGCCGCTTCTTGCGCGAGACGGAGCGGTTCGATCTCGCCCCGTACATCACCGCGGTGGACTACCTCGGCCTGGAGCCCCGGTTCGAGGTCGTCTACAACCTGCTCTCGATCCCCCGGAGCGCGCGCATTCGCCTGCGGGTGAAGGTGCCGGAGGGCGAGGACGGCGTGGTCCCGTCCGTCACCGGCGTGTGGCGCGGGGCGGACTGGTTCGAGCGGTACTGCTTCGACATGTACGGCATCCGGTTCTCCGGGCACCCGGATCTCCGGCGCCTCCTCATGTACGACGAGTTCGTGGGTCACCCGCTCCGCAAGGACTACCCGCTCAAGGGCCGGCAGCCTCTCGTCCCGGAGCGCGAGGTCCCCGACATCTTCCGCGGCCCCGGGCCCGAGACCAGGGACTGATCATGGCTTCGCAGGACGTGAACGAACTGGATCCCGTCGGCCCCGCCGGCCTCGACCCGCGCGCCACCCCCGGCTCCTTCGGCGCGGGCGAGCCCGCGCGCCCGCTCGGCCGTGAGGAGAGGGCTCCCGCGCCCACCGAGCTCGACGCCCCGCTGCCGGCCAAGCGGATGCTGGTGAACCTCGGCCCCTCGCACCCGGCGATGCACGGCGTGACGCGGGCGGTGGTGGAGCTCGAGGGCGAGACGATCCGCTCGATGAAGCTCGACATCGGCTTCCTCCACCGAGGGTTCGAGAAGAGCTGCGAGCAGGTGACCTGGGGGCAGTGCTTCCCGTACACCGACCGGCTCAACTACGTCAGCTCGATCATGAACAACGTCGGGTTCGCGCTGGCGGTGGAGAAGCTCTGCCGCCTGGAGATCCCCGAGCGCGCCCGCTACCTGCGCGTCGTGACGAGCGAGCTCCACCGGATCTGCGACCACCTCACGCTCGTCGGCGCGATGAGCCTCGAGCTCGGGGCGATGACCGTGTTCCTCTACGCGATCGAGGCGCGGGACGTGATCTGGGACCGGCTGACCGAGCTCTGCGGCGCCCGGCTCACCTCCAACTACGCGCGCATCGGCGGCGTCGCGCGCGACATGCCCGACGGGTGGGCCGAGAAGACCCTCGCCACCCTCGACCGCGTCGCGCTCCTGCGCGACGAGATCGACGGCCTCCTCACCAAGAACCGGATCTTCGTGGACCGGACGCGGGGTACCGGGGTGATCACCCGTGAGGACGCGATCGAGCTCGGCTTCACCGGTCCCTGCCTCCGCGCCTGCGGGGAGCCGTACGACATCCGCAAGGCGTTCCCGTACCTCGTCTACGACCGGCTCGACTTCGGCATCCCGGTGGGCTCGAACGGCGACAACTTCGACCGCTACCTGATGCGGATGGAGGAGATGCGCCAGTCGGACCGGATCGTTCGCCAGTGCTTCGCGCAGATGGCGCCCGGCGACATCGTGGTCCAGGACTGGGCCTACGTGCTGCCGCCCAAGCCGCAGGTGTACGGGACGATCGAGGGAGTGATGGCCCACTTCAAGCTGGTGATGGAGGGGATCAAGGTCCCGGCGGGCGAGGCCTACGGGTACACCGAGGCGGCCAACGGCGAGCTCGGGTTCTACGTGGTCTCGGACGGCGGCGGGCGGCCGTACAAGCTGGGCCTTCGCGCCCCCGGTTGGCCGATGCTGGCCGCGCTCCCCCACATGACCAAGGACGCGCTGCTCGCCGACCTCGTCCCCACCTTCGACAGCATCAACATGATCGGCGGCGAGGTGGAGCAGTAGCCGACCCAATTTCGCCCTTCGACTCCGCCTGCCCTGCATAGGGCCGGCGGAGCCGGCCCGGAGTCGAAGGGCTCAGGGCAATCGGAGATAGTGGATGGCCGACGAGACCAAGCCCGCCGCCGCACCGCCGCCCAGGCCCGCCGGCCCGCCGCCGCCGAAGAATCCCGGCTTCGTCACCGCCACGGTCGACGGCCGCGAGGTGGTGGTGAAGCCCGGGACGACGGTGATCGAGGCGGCGAAGAGCGTCGGGATCGAGATCCCGTACTACTGCTACCACAAGCGGCTCAGCATCGCGGCCAACTGCCGGATGTGCCTCGTGGAGATGTCGAACGCGCCGATGGGCAAGCTCATGCCGGCGTGCCAGATGCCGCTCGCCGAGGGCGTGACGGTCAAGACCGACTCACCGCGCGTGAAGGACCAGCAGCGCGCGACGCTCGAGTTCCTGCTCCTCAACCACCCGGTGGACTGCGCGATCTGCGCCCAGGCGGGCGAGTGCAAGCTGCAGGACTACTACATGCAGCACGACCGCCAGCCGTCGCGCCTCGACGTCCCCAAGGTCGAGAAGGCGAAGCGCGTCTACCTCGGGCCGCTCGTGGTCCTCGACCAGGAGCGCTGCATCCTCTGCACGCGCTGCGTCCGGTTCATGCGCGAGGTGGTCAAGGACCCGCAGCTCGGCGTCGCGCAGCGCGGGAACGAGAGCTTCATCGAGACCGCGCCCGGCCGGCCGCTCGACAACAAGTACGCGGGCAACACCGTGGACATCTGCCCGGTCGGCGCGCTCACCAGCACCGACTTCCGCTTCCGCGGTCGCGTCTGGTTCATGAGCGCGGCGCGGTCGATCTGCACGGGCTGCGCCCGCGGCTGCAACACCTTCCTCGACTACCTGAACGACACCACCTACCGCTACCGGCCGCGCGAGAACGACGCCGTCAACCAGGAGTGGATGTGCGACGACGGGCGGCTCTCGTACAAGTACCTGAACCGGGGCCGGGTGCTCGCAGCGCGGGACGCGAGTGGCGGGGCGGGCGCGAAGGTGACCCGCGCCGCGGCGGTGGCCCGCGCGGCCGAGGTCCTCTCCGAGCACGCCAAGGGCGGCGGGCTCGCGGTCCTCGTCTCTCCCGTCGCCTCGCTGGAGGACGTGCTGGTGGCGCTCGCCGTCGCCCGCGAGGGGCTCGGGATTCGCGAGGTCTTCGTCGGCGGCAGGCCGGACGGCTGGCAGGATGACTTCCTGAAGCGGGCCGACGAGAACCCGAACCGCAAGGGCGTCGAGCTCGCGGCGCAGGCGTTCGGCGTCGCGGTGCGCCCGTTCGCGGACCTCCTCGCTGCGGCGGGGGCCGGCCGTGTGAGGGCGCTCTGGGCGGTCGGGACCGAGGTGCCGGTCGACGGCGCGGCGGAGAAGCTCCCCGGCGTCACCGTCGTCGCCCAGGCGACGAACGACGACGCGCTCGCGCAGGCCGCGCAGGTGCTCCTCCCGGCGTCCCCGCACTCCGAGTCGGACGGCACCTTCGTGAACTTCGAGGGGCGGGCGCAGCGGTTCGAGATGGCCTACTTCCCGCGGGGCGAGTCGCGGCCCCACTGGCAGCTCGCGGGCGAGCTGGGCACGCGCCTGGGCCTCTCGTACCTGTATCCTTCGGCCCGCGAGGTGTTCCGGGCGCTCGGGCCGAAGCTCGGCGCGGGGCTCGGCGACTTCCGGTGGGACTCGCTGCCGTCACTCGGCAAGCGGCCGGGCATCATCCCGCTCGCCGCCGGGACCGTGGATGGCCGGCTCGCCGGCTACCGCGAGCGCGTGCCGCCGGAGACGAGCGAGGACCAGCGGCGGGCCCTCGAGCGCCTTCCGGAAGGAGGACGGCCGTGAAGCGCTTCTTCGGGATGACGACGGTGCTCGTCGGGTTGCTCGTCGTCTTCGTGCTGCTCGGCGCGGTCGGCTACTGGGCGATGCGGATCGGCGCCGGCCTGCTCGGCGGCGGGGACTGGGGCTCGACCGGCGCCTACCTGGGCGCGTCCCTCGCGAACATCGTCGTCATCTGCCTGGGCCTGATCATGACCGCGGCCGCGCTGCTCACCGTGGCGGAGCGGAAGTGGTCGGCGCTGCTCCAGAACCGGATCGGCGCCAACCGGATCAAGGTCTTCGGGCG
>JAEZXM010000553.1 GCA_023419875.1 Pseudomonadota bacterium
CGGTTCGTGGACGTGCGGCGGGGGTGCGTGCTCGTCGAGTGAGGGCGCTCAGTCCTTGCGAATCCGCCCCGGCAGCACCGGCTTCAGGATCTCCCGCGCGCCCCGGACCATCTCCACCGTGGTCTCCCAGCCGACGCAGGGATCGGTGACCGAGCAGCCGTAGCGCATCTCCGCCAGATCGCCGGGGATGGGCTGGTTGCCCGCCTCGATGAAGCTCTCGATCATGAGCCCGACGATCGACCGGTTCCCGTCGCGGATCTGGTGGGCGACGTCCCTGAGCACGAGGGGCTGGAGCTCCGGCTTCTTCCACGAGTTGGCGTGCGAGCAGTCGACGACGATGTTGCGCGGGAGCTTCGCCTTGGCGAGCGCCTCCTCGGCCATCGCCACCGAGACGGTGTCGAAGTTGGGCCGGCCGCCGCCGCCGCGCAGGACGAGGTGGCCGTACCGGTTGCCGCGGGTGCGGATGATGGCGGAGCGCCCCTGGAAGTTGATGCCCAGGAACGCGTGCGGCTGCGCCGCAGAGACGATGGCGTTCACCGCCGGCTGGACGTCGCCCTCGGTGGAGTTCTTGAAGCCGACCGGGGTGGAGAGGCCGGAGGACATCTCCCGGTGCGTCTGGGACTCGGCGGTGCGGGCGCCGATCGCGGTCCAGGTGACGAGATCTCCGTAGTACTGCGGCGAGATCGGGTCGAGCGCCTCGGTCCCGGCGGCAAGCCCGAGCTCGCCGACGTCGAGGAGGAAGCGGCGGGCGCGCTCCATCCCCTCGTCGATGCGGAAGGAGTCGTCCATCCGAGGGTCGTTGACGAAGCCCTTCCAGCCGAGGGACGTCCGCGGCTTCTCGAAGTACACGCGCATCACCAGCACGATCGTGTCCGACACCTCGTCCGCCAGCGCGCGCAGCCGCCGGGCGTAGTCGAGGCCGGCGGCGGGATCGTGGATCGAGCACGGGCCCACCACCGCGAAGATCCGCCGATCGCGGCCGTCGAGGATCGCCTCGACGGTCCGGCGGCCGGACAGGACGGTGGCGACGGCCGCCTCCGTGAGCGGCACGCGCGCCTTCACCTCGTCGGGTGAGGGCATGACCTCGGCCGCGAGGACGTTCAGGTTCTCGGTCTGCTGCATAGGCTCTCTTCCCCGGACGCTGAGGGGACAGACATACTAGACCTGCGCGTGTCGCGCATGCCCGAGCGGCCGTTCCCCGGGCCCCTCGGGGGCCTCGGGGGCCGCCCTCCAGGCGCCCGAACCTGCGATTGAACGCGGCCGCACTGGACGTTACTCTCCCGCCGGAGCTGGCGAGATCTCCGTGGTACGCGGGTCGTCCCGAGGAGCCGGTGGGACGTCACCGCACCCGAGCTCCGCATCGAACGTTTTCGTGGCGAGGAGCCGCATGCAACCTGGAACACCGACGACGACCCCGCCGCGGACACCCCGCCGCGCGCTTCGCGTCGTGCTCGCGTGCGCGGCGCTCGCGCTCGGCGCGTGCGAGCGCGGCAGCGTGCGGCGCTATCTCGTCTCGAAGGAGCGCACGGCGGCGGCGGGCTCGACGACGCCGGCCTCCGTCTCTCGCGCTCCGGACGACGCCGCGGGCGGCCTTCGCTGGACGCTGCCCGCGGGCTGGACGGAGAAGCAGGGCGGCGGCGACATGCGGCAGGCCACGCTCACGCCCCCCGGCGCGGGGAAGACCGAGGTCACGGTGGTCCGGCTCGCCGGACCGGCCGGCGGCGAGCTCGCCAACGTGAACCGCTGGCGGAACCAGATCGGCCTCCCGCCCCTCACGGAGCCCCAGCTCGCCTCCGCCCGGAACGTCCTCCGGACCGCGGCGGGCGACCTCGCCGTCTACGACTTCGCCTCGCAGGGCGAGAAGAAGCTCCGCACGATCGCGGGGTTCACGTCCGTGAAGGACGAGACGTGGTTCCTCAAGCTCTCCGGCGACGCCGAGGCCGTCGCCTCCGCCCGCCCGGCCTTCCTCGAACTCCTCGGGAGCCTCCGCCTTGAAGCCCGCTAGCCGCTCCGACTCGGAGCCCGCGAACCCTCGCCCCCCGCGCCCGCGCCCCGGACCCCTTGCGTCGGTGTGGGACGCGATCACCTCGCTCAAGCTCACGATCGTCTGCCTCGCGACGCTGATGGTGCTCGTGGTCGCCTGCACGCTGGCGCAGGTGCACCTCGGGACGTGGGGCGCGGTGGACGTGTACATGCGGAGCTGGCTCGTCTGGTGGGACATCCCCGGGACGGTCCTCTCGATCCCCGTCTTCCCCGGCGGCGCGCTCACCGGCCTCGTGCTGGCGGTGAACCTGATCTCGGCGCAGCTCCGGCGGCTCGAGCTCTCCTGGAAGAAGTCGGGCCTGTGGATCGTGCACCTCGGCCTCATCCTGCTCGTCGCCGGCGAGTTCATCACCGCCGGCTACCAGCGCGAGCACAACCTCGTCTTCTCGAACGGGCAGACCGTCAACTTCACCTCGAGCCCGACGAAGGCCGAGCTCGCGGTGATCGACCGGAGCGACGCGCGCCACGACGAGGTCTTCAGCATCCCGCAGTCGATGCTCCGGCCGGGAAGGCTGGTGGAGGTGCCCGACAGGCCGATCGCCTTCCGGGTGAAGGCGTTCTACCCGAACTCGCAGGTCACGCGGGCCGAGCGCGGCATGGCCTCCGCGGGGTTCGGGCCCCGGATCGCCGCGCGGGAGATCCCGCCCACCTCGCGCGACGACGAGCGGAACATGCCGGCCGTATTGCTGGAGCGGGTGGGGGCGAAGGCCGGGGACGCGCCGGAGACCTGGCTCCTCTCGACCTGGATCCAGGACCCGCAACGGTTCGTGCACGAGGGGCGGACCTACGATCTCGTGCTGCGCAGCGAGCGCGAGTACCTCCCGTACGCGCTCAAGCTCGAGAAGTTCAGCCACGACCGCTACCCGGGCACCAACGTCCCGAAGAACTTCTCCTCGGCCGTGCGGCTCACGAATCCCCAGACGGGCGAGGCGCGCGACATCCTCATCAAGATGAACCAGCCGCTCCGCTACGGCGGGAAGACGTTCTACCAGTCGAGCTTCCAGGGGGAGACGACCTCCATCCTGCAGGTGGTCGAGAACCCGGGCTGGCTGCTCCCCTACCTCTCCTGCACCCTCGTCGCGATCGGGCTCCTCGCCCACTTCGGCATCTCGCTCGGTCGCTGGGTCCGCGGCCGGTCCGGACGCCGCCCCTCGAACGAGGCGAGCCTGGAGGCATCGCCATGAAGCTCCGCACGATCGTCTCCTGGGCCGCCGCCGGTCTGGCCCTGCTCATCGTCGCGTCCGCGCTCCGGCCCGGCCGGCCGGTGAAGGGCTACGACCTCGAGGCCTTCGGCCGCCTGCCCGTCCTGGAGAACGGGCGCGTGAAGCCCGTGGACAGCGTGGCGCGGAACGCGCTCCGGATGATCCGGTCGAAGCAGACCTTCTCGGGCGAGGTGCCGGAAGGTGACGGCAAGGACGGCAGGAAGGTGAAGGCCCGGTTCGATGCCAAGCAGTGGCTGCTCGACGTGATGTTCCGCCCCGACCGGGCGCAGCAGTACCCGGTCTTCGTCATCGACGACCCCGAGGTGCTGGGCCTCCTCAAGATCGAGCAGCGCGGATCGCGGACCTACGCGTCCTTCGACGAGATCGTGCCGCGCATCGACGAGGTGCAGCGGCAGGCGATGACCCAGCCGACGGACGGGCAGGGGCGTCGCGTGCAGCGGGCCTCGCAGAACCTGATCCAGCGCGCGGAGCTCCACTTCAAGCTCGCCCATACGATCTGGATCCCGGGGGCGACGAAGGAGCAGGTCCTCGCCGGCGTCCGATCCCCGCAGATCGTCGAGGAGCTGGAGGGGAGGTCGCAGTTCCGGCCGATCCCGCCGGCCGCGGGCGCGAAGCCCGACGCCTGGCACTCGGTGGCCCGGGGCATGGCGCGGACGTCGGCGGGCAACGCCGCGGACCGCCCCTTCCTCGAAGGCTGGGAGGAGATCGGTCAGGCCTGGGCCGCGCAGGACCCTGGGGCGTTCAACGCGGCGGTGTCCTCGCTCTCCGCGCTCTACCGGGCCTCGTACCCCGGCGCGGTCTCGCTCGGCCGGTGGGAGGTCGTGTTCAACCGCTCGGACCCCTTCTACCTCGGGATGATGCTCTACATGCTCGCGCTGCTGGTGCTGTTCGTGTCGTGGCTCTGGCGGCCCGACGCGCTCCAGCGGGGCGCCTGGATCCTCCTCATCGCCGGCCTGGCCGTCCACACCGTGGGGATCACCGCGAGGGTCCTGCTCGGAGGCTATGCCCCGGTGACGAACCTCTACTCCTCGGCGGTGGTCGTGGGCTGGGTGGCGGTCGTGCTCGGCGCGCTGCTCGAGCTGCGCTATCCGCGCGGGTTCGGGACGCTCGGCGCCGCGGTCATCGGGTCGGGCACGCTCATCGTCGCCCAGAACCTGGCCGACACGGGCGACACGATGGAGATGATGCGGGCGGTGCTGGACTCGAACTTCTGGCTCGCCACGCACGTCATCACGATCATCATCGGCTACGGGGGCACCTACCTCGCCGGCTTCCTCGCCATCGTGGCCACGGTCTATCGGCACGTCGCTCCCGGTCGGGACCGGGCCGACGATCGGCTGCTCTCCACGATGATCTACGGCGTCGTCTGCTTCGCCCTCTTCTTCAGCTTCGTGGGCACGGTGCTGGGCGGGATCTGGGCCGACCAGTCGTGGGGCCGGTTCTGGGGCTGGGACCCCAAGGAGAACGGGGCGCTGCTCATCGTGCTCTGGAACGCGGTCATCCTGCACGCGCGCTGGGGCGGCTACGCGCGCGAGAAGGGGATCGCGGCGATGGCGATCTTCGGGAACGTCATCACCAGCCTCTCCTGGTTCGGCGTGAACATGCTCGGCGTCGGCCTCCACTCGTACGGCTTCATGGACGCCGCTGCGTTCTGGCTCTCCGCGTTCTGCGCCTCGCAGCTCCTGCTCATGGCGCTGGCGCTCGCCCCCGAGCGCTTCTGGACGGCCGAGAGCTGGCGCGCCGCCTCCCGCGAACGCGCGACGCGCGGGCAGGCGACAGGAAGCGCCGAGCCGTAGCGGTCGGCCGGCGGCCGATGCGGCGAGCCGAACCCGGGGTTGCCGCGGACCGCGGGGACGGCGGTGCAACCGCCCGTATTCCGGTGGCCCCGGTTGGGCACGTCCCCTGCTCCGGTCCTGGCCCGGGAGCAATCGTGAGCCAGGTCCTGCTCGTCGAAGACGATCCCATCGTCCGCACCGCCTACCTGAAGGTGCTCCGCACCTCCGGGCTCGATCTCCAGACCGCGGTGGACGGCGTGGAGGCCCTGGAGAAGGTCCGGGACGGCGAGTTCGACGCGGTCGTCTCGGACATCAACATGCCGCGCCTCTCCGGGATCGAGTTCCTCCAGCGACTGCGGGAGCTCTCGCTCGATGTGCCGGTGGTGCTCGTCACCGGCGTTCCGGCGCTCGAGACCGCGGTGCGGGCGGTCGAGTACGGGGCCTACCGGTATCTCACCAAGCCCGTGGACATCGAGGCGCTCGCCTCGACGGTCCGCGGCGCCGCCGAGGCCGGGCAGCGCGCCCGACAGCGGCGCTCCGAGGTGACGCCGCTCCCCATTCCGCTCCACCCGGTCACCCCGCGCGGCGAGGACGTCGCCGGGGTGAAGAACTTCGAGGAGACCCTCCGGCAGCTCTGGATCGGCTTCCAGCCCATCGTCGACTGGGACCGGAAGGCCGTGTTCGGCTACGAGGCGCTGGTCCGCTCCGACGGCCCCTACGCGAGGCCCAACGAGATCCTCGCTGCGGCCGAGAGGCTGGAGCGACTGCCGGAGCTGGGCCGGGCGATCCGCGGCCGCGTGGCCGCGCAGGCGAAGAACGCCCCGCCGGGCGCGCTCCTCTTCGTGAACCTGCACGCCCGCGATCTCGAGGACCCGGAGCTGCTCGATCGCACCTCGCCGCTCGCCCGGGTGGCCCGGCGGGTGGTCCTGGAGATCACCGAACGTACGGCGCTGGAGGAGGTCTCGGACATCGCCGCCCGCGTCGAGCGCCTGCGCGACATGGGCTACCGCCTCGCGGTCGACGATCTCGGCGCCGGGTACGCGGGACTCGCGAGCTTCGCCAGCATCGAGCCGGACGTGGTGAAGCTCGACATGTCGCTCGTGCGCGGCGTGGACGTCTCGCCCCTGAAGCAGAGCGTGGTGCGGTCGGTGCTGGGGCTCGCCCAGGAGCTCGGGATCGACGTCATCTCCGAGGGCATCGAGTTCCCGGCCGAGCGCGACACGCTGGCGCTGCTGGGTGGCCACCTGTTCCAGGGCTACCTGTTCGGCAAGCCCGATCGGCTCTTCGTGAAGCCGAAGGTCTGAGCGCGCCCGTCGACAGGCTCAGCGAAACCACGAGCGGGAGCGGACAGCGATCCCGCGCGGGCGGAAGGCCCGCTCGGGCACGGCGCTGCGAGGGGCATGGCGACGAGGTCGCGACGTGTCCACCGTCGGCGAACGGTTCACCTCAGGACCGGGAGCCTCGCCGAATGGCCCCCACGCTGCCCTTGCTGATCCTCTCGCTCCTCACCGCCGGTCCCGACACGGGGCCGAAGGCAAAGTCCCCGAGCAACGCCGAGCGCGCAAAGAAGGGCCTCCTGCCGCGCCGGGCGGCGCCCTCGAAGGTCACGTACCTGGCAGAGGCGGCCCGCTCGAGATCCGAGCTCCGCGAGTTCCCCGAGGCGGCCGCGCCGCCGGTCGTGGTGGAGCCGGATGGGACGAAAGCCGACACGGCGGAGCCAGCTGCGGCGGACGCCGTCGCTGCCGCGCCCGAACCGGTGCTCGTCGCCGAGCTCGATCCCGCGTTGGTCGAGCGCGCCGCGGCCCCGGCCGGACCGGTCGCGGCCCCGGCAGAACCGGTCGCAACCCCCGCCGAGCCGGTCGCAGCGCCGGCCGGGCCC
>JAEZXM010000561.1 GCA_023419875.1 Pseudomonadota bacterium
AGGGCGGCGAACGGCGCCGGCGCCCGGGCGAGCAGCGGCCGCAGATCGGGTGGGCGGGGCTTGGCCGTGCGAAGCACGCGCCCGCAGCATCGCTGGACCAGCACCCGGCGTGCAACGGGGCGAGGTAGGTCGCCAGCTCCCGGCCGCGGGCGCTCTGTCGAGACAAGCTGCCGGGATCGAACGGGTTCTGCCCCGGGTCGAAACGCCCCCCAGGGGTATGTGACGAGTCAGTCGGGGCCGGCTTGCGGACGATGTGGTGTTGTCCTCCGGAAGGGGACTCTCGACATGTGCCCAGCCGCAGCCCTCCTCCTGGTCGTGGCGTTCGCGCCAGCCCGCGCGGCAGAGGTCCAGCCCATCGAGCGGCTGGCCCTCGTGGCCGGCGCCAGCGGCGGCGGACCGGGGCGGGCCGTGCTCCGCTACGCCACCTCCGATGCGCGCGAGGTCGCGCGGGTGCTCTCGCAACTCGGCGGCGTCGATCGGGAAGGCCTCCTGCTCATCGAGGAGCCGAGCGCGGGCGAACTGCGCGCCGCGCTCGAGCGGCTCGGGCGCCGCGCGGCCGACGCACGGGCGCACGGCCGTAGGCCGGAGCTGTTCCTCTACTTCTCCGGGCACTCCGACGAGGAAGGGCTCCTCCTCGGCGAGACCCGGCTCCCGTACACGCAGCTCCGGGAGGCGCTCGACGGCGTGCCCGCGGAGGTGCGGGTGGCGATCCTCGATTCCTGCGCCTCCGGCGCGATCACCCGCGCCAAGGGCGGCCAGCTCCGCCCCGCGTTCGAGATCGACGTCGCCAACCGCGTCCGGGGCCACGCCTTCCTCACCTCGAGCGCGGCCGACGAGGCCTCGCAGGAGTCCGACCGCCTGCGCGCCTCCTTCTTCACCCACGCGCTCGTCACCGGACTCCGCGGGGCGGCGGACGCGACCGGCGACGGCGTGGTCACCCTCAACGAGGCGTACCAGTTCGCCTTCCGCGAGACCCTGGCCCGCACCGAGGCGACGCAGCGCGGACCGCAGCACGCGACGTACGACATCGCCCTCGTCGGCAGCGGCGACGTGGTGATGACCGACCTTCGGCGCGCGGGCGCCGTCCTGGCGCTTCCGGAGCCGCTCGCGGGCAAGGTGTTCGTCCGGAACTCCTCGGGGCAGCTCGTGGTCGAGCTGGAGAAGGCGCCCGGGAGCCGGGTCGAGCTGGCGGTCGATCCGGGCGAGTACCGGGTCCGCGTGGCCCGGGGCGGCGCGCTCCAGGAGACGGTGGTCGTGCTCGCGTCCGCGCAGCGGACGTTGCTCATCGAGGCGCGGCTCGAGGCGGTGGCGCTCGAGACCACCGCCGCCCGCGGCGCGGCGGCGGACGGCGATCTCCCCGGACCCGCGGCGGACCCCGTGGCGGCGCAAGGCGGGCCCGAGGGGAGGAACGTCTTCGCGCTCACGATCGGCGCCGCGCTCCTCCGGGAGGAGAGCATGACCATCTCGGGGACCGACGTGCGGGTCTCCGGCTCCACGGGGATGATCTTCGAGATCGGTTACCAGCGCTGGTTCACCGACCGTGTCGCGTTCGAGACGTCGTTCGTGCTCCGCGGGCTGGAAGGATCGACGACGTACACCACCGAGGTGGTCCGCAGCGAGGGTTCCCTCGTCCTCGGGACGACCCTTGGCGCCCGCTACACGCGCCCGCTCACCTCGAGCCGCCAGCTGCTCCTCGGGGCCGGCGTGGGCGCGGGGGTGTACCTGGGCCTCACCAGCGGGACCACCATCGGCCCCGACGTCGGCGGCGGCGACGCCGTGGAGTTCGTTCCGGGCGCGCGGGTGAAGCTCTCGCTCGACTACTTCCCGAGCCGCCGGCTGCTCATGGGGCTTTCCGCGGGTTACACGCAGCTGGGCCGGTTCCGGCACCTGGTCGCGGGCCGCCGGACCTTCAGCGGGCCGGACGTGTCGTTCACCGTGGGATTCGGCTGGGGGCGGTGACGGGAGGCGGTGGATGGCGGCCCCGGATCCGGAGTAGGGTGGCCCCGGAGCCCCGCGCCGATGGTCTCGCTCTCGCGCCGCTTCTCCGCGGCGTTCCTGCTGGTGGTGGCCGTGCCGACCCTGCTCGTCTCGGCGGTGCTGGTGCGGCTGTACCTCTCGGCGCTCCACGAGACGGTGGCCCGGCAGACGGAGGTCACGGCCGAGCAGGTGGCCCAGAACATCCGGAACGAGACCGACAGCCTGGCGATGCTGGCTGCGGCGCTCCTGCACGACCCGCAGCTCCGGAGTCTCGCGGGGGCATACGCCGCGTCGGCCGACAAGAAGGAGCGCTATCTCGTCTCCCGTCTCCTGGACGAGAAGCTGGTGAGCTTCCTCCAGTACTCGAACCAGCTCGGGGCAGTGGTCGTCTACCTGCGCTCCGGCGACGTGTACGCCTACTCCAACTACCCCAACATCCGGGGCATGGGCTCCATCGACCGCCGCGTGTACGCCGGCGCCGCCGCCGACCCGGGAAAGGTGTTCCTGCTCGATACCCTCGAGGCGCCCACCCGGAACGTGGGGGAGCGGAGCATGATCTCGTTCGCCGTCTGCCCTGGACCGGGGGACGACATCGCGATCGAGGCCATCCTGTTCATGTTCCGGGCGCCGTACTTCGAGGCGCTCGAGGCGCGGTGGGGCGACGACGAGGGCTCGGCACTCGTGGTCTTCGGGCGCTCCGGCAAGCCCATCCACTCGAGCCTGCCTTCGGAAACGCCCTCCGAGGAGATCGCCGCCCTCGGCCATCTCGCCGCCGCGGCCTCCGCCGCCGACCGGATCTCGGCGCAGGAGGTCCGGGCCGACGGGCGTCCGTGGCTCGCGACGCTCTACCCGATGCGCTCCACCGGCTGGACGCTGGCGCTGCTCGCCGACAAGGCCGCGCTCTCGGAGCAGGTGCGCAAATACCAGTGGTACCTGTACCCGGCGGTCGCGCTCCTGGCGCTGTTCTTCCTCGCCTACGCGGAGGTGTTCTTCGCGCGCGTGGCCGGCCCCATCCGCGCCGTGGTCCGCCACATGGGCCGGGTGGGGAAGGGGGACTACGGCGTCCGCGCCTCGTCCCAGAACATCGCAGAGCTGGCCGAGCTCGCACACGGGTTCAACGCCATGGTCGAGGAGACCGAGCGGCTGGTGCGGGAGCGGGAGCGGAGCGAGCGCGAGCGGCTCTCGGCAGAGCTGGATGCCCTGCGCTACCAGATCAACCCGCACTTCGTCGCCAACACGCTCAACTCGATCCGGCTCATGGCGACGGCCGCGCGGGCCGACGGCATCGCGGGCATGACGCGCGACCTCATGCGCGTGCTCTCCGACAGCTACTCCGGCGCGGAACGGCTCGCGGCCCTGTCCCGCGAGGTCGAGAACGTGACCGCCTACGTCGGGATCATGAAGGTCCGGTTCGGCGAGCGGTTCGCGCTGGAGCTGGCGCTCGAGCCCGGGACCGAGGCGCTGCTCACGCTCCGGATGATCCTCCAGCCCATCGTCGAGAACTCGATCCTCCACGGGTTCTCGGGCGGGGCGAGCGGCGCACCGGCGCGGCTCGCGCGAGGGACGATCCGGGTCTCGGCGCGTCTCGAGGCGCGCGCGCTTCCACCGGTGTCGTGCCCGGACCCGGGCGCGGAGGTGCTGCCGGGCAAGGTGCTCCTGGTGGAGGTGAGCGACGACGGCTCGGGCATCGAGCCGGACCGCGCCGCCCGCATCCTCGATGCCCAGCCCGAGCAGGGCGGGCTCTACCGGATCGGCGTCTCGAACGTCCACCGGCGCATCCGGCTCGAGTACGGCGCGCCGTACGGGCTGGAGGTGGAGAGCCGGCCCGGGGAGTACACCCGGGTCCGCTACGTGCTGCCCGCGCTGGTGCGGGCGCTGAAGGACGCGGTCGCGCCCGAGGCTGCCGGCGGGAGCGCGGTCCATGCATAGCGTGCTCGTGGTGGACGACGAGCCGTTCGTCCGGCTCTCGATCGCGAGCCTCCGGCCGTGGGGGGACGAGGGGTTCGACTTCCTGGCCGAGGCGGGCAACGGCGCGGAGGCGCTCGAGGCGATCGCGGCCCGGCCGGAGATCGACATCGTCCTGCTCGACCTCTCCATGCCGGTGATGGACGGGCTCGAGTTCCTGCGGCGCCTGCCGCCGGCCCCGGCGCGCCGGCCGGCGGTGGTGGTCCTCTCGGCGCACGACGACTTCCACCTCGTCCGCGAGGCCTTCACCCTCGGCGCGAGCGACTACCTGCTCAAGGGCGAGCTCGACGGCGCGGCGCTTTGCGCGGCGCTGGAGAAGGCCGCATCGGGGATCGCCGAGTCGGGGGAGCGCGACGCGGCCATCGTCCAGCGCCGAAATCTGGAACTGCTCAAGGAGCAGGTGCTCAAGGACATCCTGGCCGCCCCGGCGACACCGGAGCTGCTCGAGACCTTCCAGGAGCTGGGGATCGCGCTCCGGACTCCGTTCCGGGTCTGCTGCTTCTGGGTCGAGGATCTCGAGGCCGTCTCGGCCCGGGAGGGCGCGGATGGGCTGGGCCGGTTCTCGGAGATGGCGGCCCGCTCGCTCGCCCAGGCGCTCGCCCGGTTCGGACGCGGGGAGGTCGTGGCGCTCGCCCCGGGGCAGGTGGCCGTGCTCTGCTCGCCGGCGTCGGGCGCGGACGACGAGGCCGCGATCCACGCCTTCTGCGCCGACGCCGCCGAGTACGTGGGGCGCTACCTGAGCGTGAAGGTCACCTCGGCGGTGGGGCCCGCCTGCGCCGGGATCGGGGACGCGGCCGCGTCGTTCAAGGCCGCGCGGGCGGCGCGAACGCTGGAGTCGCGGATCGTCGTCGCCGCCAAGCGCGCCATCCGCGAGCGGTTCGCCGACCCGGGCTTCTCGCTGGAGGAGGCGAGCCAGCGGGCGGGCGTCTCGAAGAACCACCTCAGCTTCGAGTTCTCCCGCGAGACCGGAGAGACCTTCACCGAGTACCTGACCCGGACGCGCGTGGAGGAGGCGAAGCGGCTCCTCGCGACGACGGCGCTCATGGTCTACGAGGTTGGTGAGCGGGTGGGATACCCGAACGTCGAGCACTTCAGCCGGGTGTTCAAGCGGTACGCGGGAGTGAGCCCGGTACGGTTCAAGGCGGGGTACGGTCGAACCGAGGGGCCGGGCACCTGATCCCGCGGTGGGTCCATTCCCCCCGGTTTCGGATCCATTCTCCGTAAGAATCGTCAAATCGCCGGAACGGGCGTCATTCACGGCCACCGAGGCGGCGCCGATACTGCCGCCACGCTGGCTGCTTCTCACCCCGCCAGGAGGGATCCCATGAAGAAGCTCGTTCTGCTCGCGGTCCTGCTCGGACCGGCGCTCGCGCTCGGCGCCGACACGATCACCCTGAAGATGGGGGACAACCTCCCCGACCGGACCAACACCTGGGGCGCGGTGGTCGAGACCATCAACGCCGAGTTCAAGGCGGCGAACCCCGGCGTCGAGATCGTCACCGAGAGCTACCCGGACCAACCGTACCAGGAGAAGATCAAGATCTACGCCACGGCGAAGCAGCTCCCCGACGTCTTCAAGTACTGGAGCTTCTCGACCTTGCTGAAGCCGATGGTGGACGGGAAGTTCGTCGTGGCCCTCGACCGGGCCACCTTCGCGAAGTACGGCTACCTGCCCGGCGCGCTCGAGTCCAACGTCTACGGCGGCAAGCTCTATGGCATCCCGGTCTCCGCCGACCTCTGGGTGATCTACTACAACAAGAAGCTGTTCCAGGACGTGGGGGTGACGAAGCTCCCGACCACGCTGGAGGAGCTCACCGCGCTCGTCCCGAAGTTCAAGGCCAAGGGGATCATCCCCATGACCACGGATGGCAAGGACGCCTGGCCGCTCTGCATCACGTTCGACCAGATCGCCTGGCGGCTGTCGGGCGACCCGACGCTTCCGCAGAAGGCGCTCGACGGGAAGATGAAGTTCACCGATCCGGTGTTCGTGAAGGCCGCCACCATCCTCCAGAACATGGTCAAGTCCGGCCTCTTTCAGGAGGACGTGATGGTGTCCGACTACGGCGCCGCGCGAAACCTCTTCGGCCAGGGCAAGGCGGCCATGTACCTCATGGGGAGCTGGGAGCTGGGCCTCGCCAGCGACCAGAGCTTCTCCGAGGAGTTCCGCTCCAACGTGGACGCGTTCAAGTTCCCGACCATCGCGGGCGGCAAGGGCGGTCAGGACGACCTCTTCGCCTGGTACGGCGGCAACTACGTCGTCAGCGCGAGCTCCAAGAACGCCGCCCTCGGCGTGAAGTACCTCGAGTTCTACGCCAAGCGGTTCCCGGTGCTGGCGTGGGAGAAGCAAGCCACCTTCCCGGCGCAGAAGGTCGAGGCCCGGCCCAGCGACACGCCGGTCGCGAAGTCGCTCCTCAAGATCGCGGCCGAGGCGAAGGCGACCTCCGGGACGCCGAGCCTCGATCGCGCCACCGCCGCGTTCAAGGAGGACATGCAGAACGCCGTCCGTGAGCTCTGCTCGAGCATCATCACGCCCGAGCAGTTCACGAAGAAGATTGACGCCGCCGCCGCCAAGGCGCGGAAGTAGCTCCCCGCGGGGCCGATCCCGTGGACGGAGCGGCCGCCGCCCCCCCCCCGCCGCCCCCCCGCCCCCGCCCCCGGGGCG
>JAEZXM010000566.1 GCA_023419875.1 Pseudomonadota bacterium
GTGCAACCGCGCGACCAGGACGATCGCGATCGGCGGCCGCCCATGCGCGACCAGGATGATCGTGACCGGCGGCCGGGACAGAGGCTGGACGACGACAGGCGCGTGGGTCCTCGGGATGACGATCGAAAGCCGTTCGATCGACGCGACGGGCGCCGACAGGACCGGGATGATCGCGCGGGCGCGCAGGGCACCACGCCTCCTCCGTCCGATCTTCCGCCGACGCGCCGGGACGACGACCGGCGCGGACCGCAGACCACGGGCCCCGTGGTGAGAGACCCGCCGCCCCCGCCCCCCGGCTCGAACCCACCTCCCGCGGTGACCCCGCGCCCGGACCGCCGAGCGGATGTTCCACGGGCCGTGACCCCGGGATCCGATCGACCGACTCGACCCGATCAACCGGCGAACCCACCTGCGGAAACAAGCAGGCCTCGACGTGGGGACGACGGCGCTCCTTCCACGGGGAGCGCTCCCCCGCCTGGCCGCGCTCGCGGCTTCCGCCCCAGCGACGGCCAGGCTCCTCGCGGCGCGACGCCCGCTCCCGCGAACGACGACGGCAACGACGGTCGGCGAAGAGGTCGCGGCCGTAATTGATCTGGATCTGGACGACGGCGCGTCGCATCCAAATGAACTGCTTGCAGGGCTTCGGGTCCGGGCGCTAGCGTTCGGACCCCATGTTTCCCGTCCTGACGGTGGTGATGCTCGCGGCCGCGGCCGCGTTCTTCGTCTTCACGATGTACGGCCGGCTCGCGCCGCTCCTCGCGCTCCGGCGCGAGAGGCGGACCGACCGCGTCCGGGAGCGGATCTCGCTCCTCCTGCGCTACGGCTTCGGGCAGAAGCGGCTCGTGGACCGCGGGGAACGCGGTCCGGGCCTCATGCACGTCGTCATCTTCGCCGCGTTCCTCGTGCTGGTCATCCGGACGATCACGCTCTTCGGCATCGGGTTCGACGCCGACTTCCACCTCCCGCTCCTCGGGCCGGAGAGCTCGCTCGGTCGTGCCTACGGACTCGTGAAGGACGTCGTCGTCGTGGCCGCGCTCCTCGCCTGCGTGGGCTTCGCCGCCTGGCGCGTCTTGTGGAGGCCGGAGCGCGTCACCCGCTCCTCCGAGGCGCTCGTCATCCTGGGCCTCATCGCCGGGCTCATGGCGACGGAGCTCCTCTACGACGGCGGCATGCGGGTCGTCGCCGGGGGCCCGCTGCACTTCGAACCCCTCGAGCCCGCCGCGTCGGCGACGGGTCTCTTCCTGGCCGCGCTCGGCACGACGCCCGCCGCGGCCCATCCGATCGCCTCCGTCTCGCTCTTCCTCCACCTCGCGATCATCCTCGTCTTCGGGAACCTCCTCCCGTACGGCAAGCACTTCCACGTCATCACCGGCTTGCCGAACGTCTTCTTCGCCCGGCTCCCGCCGGCGGCCGCGCTCGCACCGCTCGACCTCGAGAAGGACGACGCGCGGTTCGGCACCGCGACGGTGAAGGACCTCTCCTGGAAGGAGGCCTGGGACGTCTACAGCTGCACCCTCTGCGGCCGGTGCCTCACGCATTGCCCGACCCACGTCACCGGAAAGCCCCTCGCGCACAAGGAGGTGAACCGCGCGCTGCGGCACCACCTCGCCGAGCAGGGGCCCTCGCTCGTCGCGATCGCCCGCGCCAAGGACCCCGCCGCGAAGGAGGCAGCCGCGGCGAAGCTCCCGGCCATCACCGCGGTGGTCGCGCCCGAGACCGCCTGGGCTTGCACCACCTGCGGCTGGTGCGAGACCGCCTGCCCGGTCCTCATCGAGAACATCCCGCGCCTCGTCGACATGCGTCGCCAGCAGGTGATGGTGGACGCGGTCTTCCCCGACGAGGCGGTCCGGGTGTTCAACGGGATCGAGCGGCAGGGGAACCCGTGGGGCCTCGGGGCGTCGAAGCGGACCGAGTGGTGCGCCGACCTGGACCTCCCGCGCGCCTCCTCCGGCGCTCCCTATGAGTGGCTCTTCTTCGTCGGCTGCGCGGGCGCGTTCGACGACCGGCAGAAGAAGGTCTCACGGGCGATCGTCCAGCTCCTCCGGCACGCCGGCGTCTCGTTCGCGATCCTGGGCGAGGAGGAGACCTGCACCGGCGATGCGGCCCGGCGGCTCGGGAACGAGTTCCTCTTCCAGACGCAGGCGAAGGCGCTCGTCGACCTGTTCGCCTCGCGCGGCGTGAGGAAGATCCTCGTCCAGTGCCCGCACTGCCTCAACACCCTCAAGAACGAGCTCCCGCAGTTCGGTGGCCGCTACGAGGTCGTCCACCACGCCGAGCTCCTCGCCCGGCTCGCGGCCGAGGGGAAGCTCCGCCTCGCCGCCCCGAACGGCGACGGGGCCGCGGTGGCGTTCCACGATCCGTGCTATCTCGCCCGCTGGAACGGCATCACCGAGGCTCCGCGCGAGGCGCTCCGGGCGGCCGGCGCCGCCCCGAGGGAGCTGCCCCGGAACCGCCGGGAGGGGTTCTGCTGCGGCGCGGGCGGCGGGCGGATGTGGCTCGAGGAGAAGCTCGGGACGCGGATCAACCAGAACCGGGTCGCCGAGGCGGCCGAGACGCTCGGGGAGAAGGGCGGCGTCGTCGCCACCGCATGCCCGTTCTGCCTCACGATGCTGAAGGACGGCGTGAACGAGCTCGGCCACGAGGAGAGACTTCGCGTGATGGACGTCGCGGAGCTCGTGGCGCTGCGGCTGCCGCGCGCGGGCTAGAGGTCCGTATCTCGGCTCCGCGGGGCCCTCGCGGCGTCCGCGAGCGCCGCCGCACAACGCGTGAGCCGCACCGCCAGCTCGGCACGGAGCGTTTCCTCGTCGTTCCCCGACCCCGCGTCTGCGCCCAGCGCCTCGAGGACCCGTTCTTCGGGCGTCGCTTCCGGCCCGCCAGACTCCGAGGGCGCGCCCTCGGCCGGTCGCGCCCGGAACGCGCCGAAGACCCCCTCCGAGCCCGGCTCGAGCTCTTCCTTGAGCGCGAGGAGGTCCCGCAGCGCCCTCCGGAACGGCTCGTGCCGGAGGTCCGCCGGCGCCGGGCGGAGCCCGGTGCGCTCGGCGAGCGCGCCGACGACGGCGTGCACGAAAGGCGCGTCGGTGACGACGAGGCCGTAGAGGTGGAAGTCCCCGCGCGCGGCCCCGGCGACGAGGGCCGCCTCCTCCTCGCGGAGGCGCGCGTGGCTCGGGCAGAGGAACGCGTCGCAGGTGAGCACGTCGTAGACCCCGCAGGAGCGCAGGTCCACGCCGCCGGTGACCTCGGGGTGCGCGAGGCACCCCACCCGCTCCTCCGCAGCGTCGAGGAAGCCGAGCAGCGGGCAGATCCGGATCGACGGGAAGACCGGGGCGGGGAGCTCACGGGCGCGCTGCGCCGCGGCGGCGCGGAAGGCCTCCGGCGTGCGTGGGGTGCGGGCGAGGAGGAGGGTGGATCGGCGGAGACCCTCGCGTACCGCCGTCCGGGAGAGATCGCTCCGGTTGTAGAGCCCGCAGCAGGCCCCGCAGCTCGCGCCTGGACGCTGGCAGAGCCTCAGCACGGCCTCCTCGCGCGCGCCGGGGTCACGGCAGGCCCAGCGTGGACCGGCAGCTCGAGCAGAGGCCCGGCGCCTTCCGATCGCCGTCGAACGGATCCGAGGAGGTGTGCATGGCGCAGCGGGGCTCCGAGCAGACCGCGAGGCCGAGAACGTGCCCGAGCGCATGGACCGCCTGGACCTGGGCCCGCCGCTGGAGCGCGACAGGCTCCGCGCCGAGGCGCTTGAGGCCCATCACCGCCGCGCCCATGTCCCGGTCCGCGTCGAAGAGGACGTAGTCGCCGTCGTCGGGGAGGAACAGATCGCCGTCCAGGATCCCGAGGACCGGCGCACCGGAGGCGGGCCTTAGCCCGGCGAGACGCCGGAGGATCGCCGGGCCGTGGTACTGGCCGCGACCCGCGTTCCAGGCGTAGGTGGGCCGGTCGAGCGGCGGACCGTGCCGCCAGCCAAGCCCGAGCGCCGGGCCGAGGGCGGCCGCGATCTCGGGCAGGAGCCGCGGGGGCAGGTCCCCGAGCGCCACGACCACCGCGGCGCGGGCGGGCCGCGCGGCGAGATCGGCGGACGGGTTCACGTCGCGTGCAGAAGCTGAGGCGGAAGGATTCGAACCTTCATGAGCGGATCCAAAGTCCGCGGTCCTGCCATTAGACGACGCCTCAATCGGTTTCGGGGACACGGCCGCCCCTCTTTGAACGTGCGCGAGCCCGAGCAATTCTCGAAGGGCCGTCCGCGGACCCGTGAGCGTCACCAGCGTACCAGCGCGCTCGCCCATGTAAAGCCGGCCCCGAACGCGCACAACCCCACGAGGTCGCCCCGCTTCACGCCGCGCGCCTCGACCGCCTCGGCGAGGCAGAGCGGGATCGAGGCGGCGGTGGTGTTTCCGTACTTCTGGATGTTGTTGAACACCTGGTCGTCGCGGAGCTCGAGCGAGCGCTGCACCATCTCCGAGATGCGGAGGTTCGCCTGGTGCGGGATGACCACCTTGAGATCCTTCGCCGAGAGCCCGTTCTTCTCGAGCGCCTCCCGGAGCACCTCGGGCATGCGCACGATCGCGTGCTTGAAGACCTTCTGCCCCTCCATGTGCGGGAAGACGTCCGCGGAACTCCCGATGTCCATGGGGATGCGCGGATGGTAGAAGCTGCCCGGCTTGTCGGTCCAGAGGTCCTTCGCGAACCTGCCGTCCGCGTGCAGGTGGCAGGAGAGGACGCCGCGCTCGGGGTCGTCCGTCGCCTCGAGCAGCGCCGCACCCGCGCCGTCGCCGAAGATGACCGCGACGTCGCGCCCGCGGGTCGTGACGTCGAGGCCTGTGGAGTGGACCTCGGAGCCGACGAGCAGCACACGGCGGAACATCCCGCTGCGGATCCAGGCGTCGGCGACCGAGAGCCCGTAGATGAAGCCGGTGCACTGGTTCCGGATGTCGATCGCCGGGACGCCGGAGAGGCCGAGCTTCGCGTTGAGGAAGCAGCCGTCGCCCGGGAACATGTGGTCCGTCGAGAGCGTCGCGTAGACGATCGCCTCGATGTCGGTCGGCTTCCATCCGGCGGCATCGAGCGCGCGCTTCGTGGCCTCGAAGGCGAGATCGCTGTTCCCCTGACCCTCGGTGACCCAGCGCCGCTGCTCGATCCCGGTGCGCTGGCGAATCCACTCGTCCGAGGTCTCCATGTACCGGGTGAGCTCCTCGTTCGTGACCACGCGATCCGGCGTGTACGTGCCGAGAGCGGCGAACGCGGTACGGGGCATGCGGGGCTCCTCGTGTCGAGCGTCGGTGTTAGGGCCTCGCCGCCGCGGCGGCTCGGTCCGGTCCCTCGCCTAGATGTCCAGGTTCTGCACGTCGAGCGCGTGGCGCTCGATGAACTCGCGCCGCGGGTCCACCGCGTCGCCCATGAGGATGGAGAAGATCTCGTCCGCCTCCACCCCGTCGTCCACCCGTACTTGAAGCAGCGTCCGCTGGGCGGGGTCCATCGTCGTCTCCCAGAGCTGCTCGGCGTTCATCTCCCCGAGGCCCTTGTACCGCTGGATGTCCTGGCCCTTGCTCGCGGCCTGCTTCAGCAGCTCGACCGCGGCGAAGACGCTCGGGACCTCCTCACCACCGTCCACCCCCTCGAGCCGGTACGGCCCTGGGCCGATCTCGGCCAGCGCGGCATGGAGCGCCGCCAGCTCGCCCCACTCCGCGCCGGAGAGGTAGTTGAAGTCGAGCCGGGTCTCCCGGGGAGCCCCCGAGACCGTGGTCTGGTAGACGAGCGCGTCGCAGCCGTGCTCCTCGTCGCGCTCGATCTTCGCGAGCCGGACCTCGAGCTCGGGGTGGAGTCGCTGCGCCTTCTCGAAGATCTTCTGGACCTGCTCCTTCACCTGGTCGTGGTGGCGGAGGAGGTCGAGGTCGAGGTCGCCGAGCTGGACCGCGGCGTCGACGATCCGGCCGTCGCGGCGGCGGTCGACCTTCGCGAGCATGCCCCGGTAGGCGGTCGCCTCGCGGGCGAGGCGCGCCAGGTCCTCTCCCTCGATCACCTGCTCGCCGGCGGCGAGCTTCGCCTTCTCGGTCCCGAGCGCGAGGAGGAACGCGTCGAGCGCCTCCTGGTCCTTGAGGTAGTGGACCTTCTTCCCCTTCGCCGCGCGGAAGAGCGGGGGCTGGGCGATGTAGAGGTACCCCTTCTCGATCACCTGCGGCATCTGCCGGAAGAAGAACGTGAGGAGGAGCGTCCGGATGTGGCTCCCGTCGACGTCGGCGTCCGTCATGATGATCACGCGGTGGTAGCGGATCTTCGAGACGTCGTACTCCTCGGGGCCGATGCCGGTGCCGAGCGCGGTGATGAGGGTGGCGATCGCCTCGGACGAGAGCATCTTGTCGAAGCGGGCCTTCTCCACGTTCAGGATCTTCCCGCGGAGGGGGAGGATCGCCTGGACCCGGCGGTCCCGGCCCTGCTTGGCCGAGCCGCCGGCGGAGTCGCCCTCGACGATGAACAGCTCGCTCTCGCGCGGATCCCGCGACTGGCAGTCGGCGAGCTTGCCGGGGAGCGAGGCGCCGTCGAGCGCCCCCTTGCGCCGGACCGTCTCCCGCGCCTTCCGGGCGGCGATCCGCGCCCGGGCGGCGTCGGCCACCTTGGCGCAGATCCGCTTCGCGACGTTCGGATTCTCGTCGAGGTGGGCGGTGAGCTTCTCGTTGAGCATGGTCTCGACCATGCTCTTCGCCTCGGTGTTGGAGAGCTTGGTCTTCGTCTGGCCCTCGAAGCTCGCACCGGGGAGCCGGATCGAGATCACCGCCGCGAGCCCCTCGCGCATGTCGTCGCCGGTGGGCAGCTCGTCCTTGATGTCCTTGAAGAGGTTGTTCTTCTGCCCGTGAGCGTTGATGGTCCGGGTCAGCGCCGCCTTGAAGCCGATGAGGTGGGTGCCGCCCTCGTGGTTGTGGATGTTGTTGGCGAAGGCGAAGACCTTCTCGTCGTAGGCGTCGTTCCACTGGAGGGCGATCTCGACGAGCGCCGTTCCCCGCTCCGTCTCGATCTCCTGGCGGAGCGCGATCGGCGGCTGGAAGAGCACCTCGCGGCTCTTGTTCAGGAAGGCCACGAACTCGCGGATCCCGTCCTTGAACAGGAACTCGTGCTTCTTGCCGCTCCGCTCGTCCTCGATGGTGATGGTGAGGCCGGCGTTCAGGAAGGCGAGCTCGCGGAGTCGGCCGGAGAGCGTCTCGAACGAGTACTCGGTCGTCTCGAAGATGGTCGCGTCCGGCTTGAAGGTGACCTTCGTGCCCCGCCGGTGCGTCTCGCCGATCGGCGTCACCTTGCCCGCGGGCGTCCCGCGCTCGTAGCGCTGCGCCCAGACCTTGCCCTCGCGGTAGACCTCGACCTTGAGCCACTCCGACAGCGCGTTCACGCAGGTCACGCCCACGCCGTGCAGCCCGCCCGAAACCTTGTACGCGTTCGACTCGAACTTGCCGCCGGCGTGGAGCTTCGTCATCACCACGTCGAGCGTGTCCATGCCCTTCACCGTCGGATGAGGGCCGACGGGAATGCCGGAGCCGTTGTCGACGATGGTGATGGAGTTGTCGGCGTGGATCGCGACGTTGATCTCGTTGGCGCGGCCGGCCATCGCCTCGTCGACCGAGTTGTCCACGACCTCGTAGACGAGGTGGTGCAGCCCGCGCTCCCCGACGTCCCCGATGTACATGTTGGGACGCTTGCGGACCGCTTCCAGCCCCTCGAGCACCTTGATGGTGTCGGTGCCGTAGTGCTCGTCTCCGTTGGAGACGGCGCGCTCGGTTCTCTCGGCGGTTTCCAGGGAGGCCTCGCTAAGGTTTCTCTCAGAGGAATTCACGGGTTACGCGTCGATTGGGTATAGCAGGCCGCAGCCCCTTGGGCAACGCCCATGTCCGGGGCAGAACCCTTCGAAACCACTCAGGAAAGGAGCCCCGAAACGGCCCCGTTCTCCACCCTGTGGAAGGAGCTCTCCGGGCCCGCCGCGGCCCCGAGCAGCCGTTCGTCCGTGGTGGTGAGGAACGCCTGCCCGGGGAGGTTCGCGAGGTAGGCGAGGAGGAACCGATTCTTCGCCGGATCGAGCTCCGAGGACACGTCGTCGAGGAGGAGGAGCGGCGGCCGGCGGAGCGTCGCCCGGAGGTTCTCGATCTCGGCGATCTTGAGGGCGAGTACGAGCGCGCGCTGCTGGCCCTGGCTGCCGTAGAACCGCGCCCCCTTCCCGCCGAGCGCGAGCGCGACGTCGTCGGCGTGCGGGCCGGCGGAGGTGAACCCACGCTCGCGATCGCGCGCGAGCCGCGCCCTGAGCGCCCCCTCGAGGCGCGAGGCGAGCTCGGCCTCGCCGGCGTCCTCGACGCGCACGCCGGCGGCGGTCCGGTACTCGAGGTGGGCCTCGGGCGCGCCCGCTCCCGAGATCTCCCGGAAGGCCGCCTCGACCCGGGGCGCGAGCTCGGCGAGGAGGGCGAGCCTGCGCACGAGGAGCCGCGCACCGGCGAGCGCGAGCGGGGCGCGAAAGCTCTCCTCCACGTCCGCGTCACCCCTTCGTAGGGCCGCGTTCCGAGCCCGGAGAGCCCGGACGTAGTCGCGCGCCTCGCCCAGAACCGCGGGCCAGCGGTTGAACGCTGCCCGGTCGAGGAACCGGCGACGCCCGTCCGGACCCGCCTTCACGAGCAGGAGGTCGTCAGGCGTGAACGAGACCGCGGCGAGCCCTTCGAAGTAGAGGTCGAACCGTTCCTGCGCCTTCCCGTCGAGGCGTGCCGTCCGGGCACCGTCGCCGATCTCGACGGAGAGGGTCCGCTCCCCGCCCGGGCCGTCGAAGCGCCCCGACACCAGGGCGCGCGCCGTTCCGAACCGGACGAGCTCGGTGAGGCGCGTCGCGCGCAACGGCTTCAGCGTCGCGAGGAAGTAGATCGCCTCGAGGAGGTTCGTCTTCCCCTGGCCGTTCTCGCCGACGAGGACGGTCGTGCGCGACGAAGGGGTGAGCTCGACCGAGGCGAGGTTCCGGAAGTCGCGGATCTGGAGCGAGACGAGCCTCACGGACGAACCCCCGCCCGGCAGGGGATCAGATCCGCATCGGCATCACGACGGCAGTGAACCCCGCGTCCGGCTCGTCCGGGCCGCGGAGGACGCCGGGCGAAAGGTCGTCGGCGAGCTCGAGCTGGACGTCCGCGGACTTGAGCACCGCGAGGACCTCGATGAGGTAGCGCGCGTTGAAGCCGATCTTGAGCGCCTCGCCGTCGTACTCGACGGGCACGTCCTCCTTCGCCTCGCCGAGATCCGGGTTCTGCGAGAGCACCCTGAGAACGCCCTTCGAGAGCTCGAGCTTCACCGCGTGTGCCTTGTCCGAGGAGAGGAGCGAGATGCGGCGGAGCGTCTCCGCGAGCCGCGCGCGCCCGAGGCGGACGACCTTCTCCCCGGCCTTCGGGATGACCTGCTTGTAGTCCGGGAAGAGGCCCTCGATGAGCCGCATGACGAGGACCACGCCGGGCCGGCGGAAGATGGCGCTGTTCTCGAGGAACCCGAGCTTCGCCTCGGGCTTCTCCTCCCCCGACTCGCCCGCTTCCGAGAGGAGCTTCTTCAGCTCCGAGAGACCCTTCTTCGGGAGGATGACGCCCCGCTTCAGGCCGAAGGAAACGGAGAGCGCCCGTTCGGCGAGCGAGAGTCGGTGGCCGTCCGTGGCGACGAGGCGCAGCCCGCCCGCGCCGGGCTCGAAGAAGACGCCGTTCAGGTTGTATCGAGTCTCGTCGGTCGAGACGGCGAAGAAGGTCCGCTCGATCATGTCGAGGAGGACCGCGGGGTCCACGTCGTCGAACGGGACCTTGTCGAACCGCGGAAGCGCGGGGAAGTCCTCCGCCGGGAGGCCGACGATCCGGAACTCGGCCGGTCCGCTGCGGACCTCGAGATAGTTGTTCTGGCCGCGCTTCAGCGTGACCGTGTTCTCGGGGAGGGCGCGGACGATCTCGTACAGGTGGCGGGCGGAGACGGCGAGCGCGCCCTCCTTCAGGACCTCGCACGGATGCTCGGAGGACACCGAGAGGTCGAGGTCGGTGGCGGAGACGGCGAGCTGGCCGGCCTTCCGCGCCTCGAGGAGCACGTGCGAGAGGATCGGCATCGTGCTCTTCTTCTCGACGATGCCCTGGGAGCGGCCGAGCGCCTTCGCGAGCTCAGGGACGCCGATCTTGAGTTCCATATGGGAAGGATCCTCTCTTTATGAGATCGCCGGAGAAGCAGGGGGCGGCCTGTTGTGGAAAGCCGGCCCAGATCTCCGGATCGCCTCGTCTTTCCAGCCTGGAAAAACGTCTGGATCCCGCAGGGTCGAGATTGTGTAGCGCGGGCCAGGAAAAGGTGTCAACAGCCGCCCACATGGGATCCCCAGGCGGATCGAGGCCGCTTTCACGCGCCATTCACAGGGTTCGCCCGCGGCGGACAGGCGCAGGCAAGGGAGCGACGGAAGCGGTCCCAGGGCGGACCCGGCCGGCCGGGTGAACGTGCGTCCACCCGCTGTCGCGGCGGCGTGCATGGCGGGTCCCTAGGGAGCGAGCTTCGCGGTCAGCGTCTTCAAGGCCGAGCTCACCATGCCGTCGGTCTCCTTGAGCTGCCGGATCCGGTCCACGGCGGCGATGACGGTCGTGTGGTCCTTCTTGTTGAACTTCTCGGCGATGGACTGGAACTTCTCCTTCGCGAGCTCGCGGCAGAGATACATCGCGACCTGGCGCGGCAGAGCGATCTTCTGCTCGCGGGAGGCGCTCGTGAGCTTCGCGACGGTGAGGCTGTAGTGGGCGGCCACGGCGTCCTGGATCTTCTCGATCGGCGGGCGGTAGCCGGGCGGCGGGATGACGTCGCCCAGGACGTCGCGGGCGAGCTGGACCGTGATGGGCTCCTTCTTGAGCGAGGCGAAGGCCGCGACGCGCATGAGGGCGCCCTCGAGCTCGCGCACGTTGGAGCGGATGTGCTGGGCGAGGAGCTCGGTCACGTCCTGCGGCAGGTCGATGGTCTCGACCTCTGCCTTCTTCTGCAGGATGGCGGCCCGGGTCTCGAACTCGGGCGCCTCGATCTGCACCCGCATGCCCCACTCGAACCGCGAGCAGAGCCGCTCGTCGAGGCCCTTGAGCTCCTTGGGCGGCCGATCGCTCGAGAGGACGATCTGGACGTGGTGGTCGTGAAGCTCGTTGAAGGTGTGAAAGAACTCCTCCGCCGTCTTGTCCTTGCCGGCGAGGAACTGCACGTCGTCGACGAGGAGGGCCGAGCACCCGCGGTACTTGCGGCGGAACTCGTCCATGGTGCCCTTCGACAGGGCGGCGACGAAGTCGTTGGTGTAGCGCTCCGAGGAGACGATCGCGACGCGGCCTCCGGGCTGCTTGTCGAGGATCGCCGCGGCGACGGCGTGGAGGAGGTGCGTCTTGCCGAGGCCGGAGTCGCCGTGGAGGAAGAGCGGGTTCCAGGTCTTGCCGGGGTTCTGGGCGACGTTCTGCGCGGCGGCGAAGGCGAAGTGGTTCGAGGCGCCGACGACGAACGAGTCGAAGACGTAGCGCGGGTTGGGCCGGGAGTCGCGCGGGTCGAGCGCCGGGACCTCGCGCGTGGACGGCGTCAGCGCGATGGGGAGCGGCAGGGGCGCGGCCGCGGCCGGGCGGGGGGATTCGTCGATGGCGAACGCGATGCGGACGCGCTCCCCGAGCATCTCGGGGACGAACTCCTCGAACCAGGCCCGGTAGTTGTCCTCGACGAAGTCGCGGTGGAACCTGTCGGGTGCCCCGATCCGGAGGGCCCCCTCGTCCAGGGAGAGGGGGCGCAGCGGTGCGAACCAGCGATCGTACAGATCCGGGCGCAGGCGCGTCCGGAGAAAGCCTTCGATCCGGGACCAGGCATCATCGAGTGGGGTCGAGGCGCGAGCGCTCGCGGGTACTTCCATCGTGAAACCCCCGTTCCATGGCGCAAAGAAGCCAGCGTCCGTTTCCCGATCGGGGAACCGGCTCTCACTCGTTCGCTCGATCTGCGAGGTAGCGTGCGGGCCCGTGAACCGTGGCGCGGAAGGTAGCGAAAGAAGCTGGAGGGGATCAAGGCCGACTTCGATCGACCCGGTAACGACGGAGCTTTCTCTCGCGCCCCACGCGGTGATCGCGAGGCCCAGGGAACGGGCCTCCTGGGAGGGCGCTGTTCCCTTGACATGCGTGGGGCGATCGGTGAGTTTGCCGCGCCATGAAGCGGACTTACCAACCCAAGAAGCAGCGCAGGAACCGCACGCACGGCTTCCGGAAGCGCATGAAGAGCCCGGGCGGGCGCGAGGTCATCAAGCGTCGGCGCGCGAAGGGGCGGAAGCGGCTCGCTCCGCGGGCGCCGAAGAAGTAGCGGCCGGGGTGAAGCTCCCGAGGACTTCGCGGCTGCGTCGCCGGCGAGAGTTCCTCGAGGTGCAGCAGCGCGGCCTGCGTATCCATTCCGGAGAGCTCGTCGTCCTCGCGTTCGCCTCCGGAGCGCCGCAGCCGCGGATCGGGATCACGGTGTCGTCGAAGGTCGGGAACGCCGTCGAGCGCAACCGCGTGAAGCGCTGGATCCGCGAGGCCTGGCGCGGCGTGGCCCAGGATCTGCCCGCGGTGGACGTCGTCGTGATCGCCCGGCCATCGGCGCTCGGCGCGGGGCTCGCGGGCGCGCGTCGCTCCCTGGTTGCGGCGAAGGAGCGGCTCCTGGACGAACGGGGCGGCACATGATCCGCGCCCTCCTCCTCCTCCTCGTGAAGGTCTACCGGCGGTTCCTCTCGCCGATCCTCCCGCGCGCCTGCCGGTTCTCCCCGAGCTGCTCGGCCTACGCCCTCGAGGCGCTCGAGCGGCACGGCGCGGCGCGAGGCACTTATCTCACAGTGAAGCGGTTGCTTCGCTGCCATCCGTTCCACCCGGGCGGGCTCGACCCGGTTCCGGCTCCCATCCAGAAGAGGTAGCCCTTGGGCAACGACACCAAGCGCCTGATCCTGGCGGTCGCGCTCTCCTTCCTGGTGATGATCGGCTTCGGCATGATCAACGCCTGGCGGGCCTCGAAGCTGCCGCCGCCGCCGGCTCCGCAGCAGCAGCCGGCGATCGCCGAGAAACAAACCCCGGAGGCCGCCCCTCCGGCGGCCGGGACCGCGGTCCCCGCCGTCCCGACTGCGCCCGCGCCGGCGCCGAGCGTGGCGGAGGAGACGATCGCGCTGTCGGGGAACGGCTTCGAGGCCACCTTCTCGACCTGGGGCGGGGCCCTGAAGTCGTTCACGCTCAAGGACCCCAAGTTCCGGCGCGGCCGCGGCGACGAGGCGAAGGCGGTCGATCTCGTCCGCGTCGCCCCGGGGCAGGCCTACCCGCTGTCACTGTCGGTGACGCCCGAGGGGGCGAAGCCGCAGGATGCGATGGCGACGGCGCGGGCCCCGATGTCGATCTCCTCGAGGGACGATCGATCCGTCACGTTCACCGGGAGCACCGGCGGGGCCGAGATCCGCAAGACGTTCCGGCTCACGGGCAAGCCGTACGAGATGGCGCTCACCATCGAGGTGACGGGCCTCGCGAGCACCGCGGCGGTCGGCGTCCTCCATCCCTCGTACACCCCGCCCGACGGCGAGAAGGGCGGGTTCCTCTTCTTCTCGGGCCCGCCGCTCGATCTCTCCCAGCCCATCTGCCGCACGGGCGAGGAGACGCATCGGTACAACGCGGAGCCGGAGAAGGAGCCGGAGCGCGGGACGGGGGCGGTGCTCTGGGCGGGCGTCGACCAGCACTACTTCGTGTCGGCCGTGCTCCCCGCCGAGCCCTCGGGAACCTGCGTCCTCGCGAGCGGCCCCGAGCGGGGGACCGGGGTGATGTCGCTCGCGCTTCCGGCGGAAAAGGCGCGGAAGGCGGAGTTCACGATCTACGCGGGGCCGAAGGAGCTCGACACGCTCCGCAGCTACGGGCGGGCCTTCGACACCTCGGTGAACTACGGGACCGCGAAGTACTTCGGCGTCTTCGCCCGCGGCCTCCTCTACGTGATGCGGTGGCTCCAGGGGTTCGTCGCAAACTGGGGGGTCGCGATCATCCTGCTCACGCTGCTCGTCAAGGTGGTGCTCTTCCCGCTCACCTACAAGCAGATGCAGTCGATGAACGAGATGCGGAAGCTCCAGCCGGAGATCGAGAAGCTCAAGGCGAAGTACGAGGGCGACCGCGAGAAGCTCAACATGGCGGTGATGCAGCTCTACCGGGAGCACAAGGTGAACCCGCTCGGCGGTTGCCTCCCGATGCTCCTGCAGATGCCGATCTGGTTCGCGCTCTACGCCGCGCTCCAGACCTCGGTCGAGCTCTACCGCGAGGGCTTCCTCTGGATCCAGGATCTCACCCAGCACGATCCCTGGTACGTCCTGCCGATCCTGATGGGCCTCTCGAGCTTCGTCATGCAGAAGCTCTCGCCGCAGCCGGCGGAGAACGCGCAGGCGAAGATGATGCTCTACTTCTTCCCGATCTTCTTCACCTTCATCATGCTGCAGGTGCCGGCGGGGCTCACCCTCTACATCGTGGTGAACAACATCCTCTCGATCGCCCAGCAGCAGTGGATGATGAAGATGCAGGGAGCGCAGCTCGTGCCGGCAAAGTGAGAGGCGAAAGGGACGTGGCCATGACCGACGAGGCGAGGAACGGAGGGCCGCCGCCGAGGGAAGCGCCCGAGAAGGTGGAGCGGGCGCGGACCTTCTGCGTGGAGCTGTTCGAGCGGCTCGGGGCCAAGGTGCTGGTCGAGGTCCGGGAGACGGCCGAGGCGATCGGCGTCTCGCTCGCCCCGCAGGAGGGGAATCCGCTCGAGCTCTCGGGCGCCCTCGTCGAGTCCGTGCAGCACATCGTGAACCGGGTGGTGAACCCGCGCTCCGAGGGGCGCAAGTGGGTGAACCTCGAGGTGGGCGGCTTCAGCGAGGAGGGCGACCCGGCGGTGAAGGGGATGGCCGAGCGGCTCGCGGCCGTCGCCCGGCGCACGGGGAAGGTCCTCGCCGTCGCGCCGATCAGCGCACGGGAGCGCCGGCAGGTGCACCTCGCGCTCGTGGGGGTCGAGGGCGTCACGACGCGGAGCGAGGGCGAGGGGATCTTCCGCCAGCTCCTCATCGTTCCGACGGCGGCCGGAAAGCAGGGGTAGTGGCGGCACGGGAGAAGACGCGCGCCGAGCGGCTCTTCTCGGCGGCCGTGCTCCGGCGCTCGTTCGAGCTCCAGGACGGGCAGTACCGCGAGGGCTTCCGGTTCGTGTACGAGGGCGTGCTTCGCGACCTCGACCTCGAGGACACGGAGGTGGTCGAGTACCTCGAGGCGCACCGCGCCGAGGTCGAAGCTGCCATCGGCCGGCGCGGCCGGGCTCCCTGATGGACCCGAGTTTCCGTGAGACGCTCGAGGGCGGGGCGCGCGCCCTGGGCCTCGATATTCCTCCCCCCGCCCTGCCGCTCCTCGAGCGGTTCGCCGAGCGGCTCATCGCCTGGAATCGGAAGGTGAACCTCACGGCGATCACCGCGCCTGCCGAGGTGGCGGAGAAGCACCTCCTCGATAGCCTCCTCATCCTCCGCTCGCTCGGTGGCGGGCGGTCGCTTCTCGACGTCGGGAGCGGGGGCGGGCTCCCGGGCGTCGTCGTCGCCTGCGTCCGACCGGAGCTCGAGGTCGTGTGCTGTGACTCGGTGGCAAAGAAGGTCGCGTTCGTGAAGGCGGTCGCCGTGGAGCTTGGGCTCGCGCGCGTGCGCGGCGTCGTTGCCCGGGCAACCGGCCGGCCGGAGGCGGACGGGCTGCCGAGGTGCGAGGCGGTCGTGAGTCGCGCGGTCGTCGAGCCGGCCACCTGGGTTCCGCTCGGGAGCGCCTACCTCTCCGCCGGTGGGACGCTCATCGCGATGCTGGGGAGGGCCTACGACGAGGGGAGGCTCTCCGAGCTGGGGACCGCCGCCGGACTCGATCTCGTCGGGGTGGAGCGCTACGAGCTCCCGTTTTCCGGGTCGGCGCGGGCCATCGCGCGCTGGACGAGGAAGGGCACCGCCTCCGCGTAGTTGCCCGCCGGGAACCTGCCGCTGTGACGGGATGTTCCACGTGAAACGGGGCACCCTTCACCGCCCCAGGATGTTCCACGTGGAACAGCCACGACCCGGTGGATGTCAGGGGTATCCGGCATCTTGCGCACGCGGCGGCCAAGGGTGGCCGAGCGCGAGACAAGGGGCCTCGTCTTGAACGACCTGCTGCTCGGGGGCCGCTCCCCCGCACATCGTGACTCCATGAGCCGGATTCTCACCATCGCGAACCAGAAGGGCGGCGTGGGCAAGACCACGACGGCGGTGAACCTCGCCGCCTCGCTCGCGGCCTCCGAGAAGCGCACGCTCCTCATCGACATCGACCCGCAGGGGAATGCCGGCAGCGCCCTCGGCATCCGCCGCGACGAGTCCGAGAAGTCGATCTACGAGGTCCTCCTCGACGGCCTCCCCCTCGCCGACGCGATCCGGAAGACCGAGCTCAAGTTCCTCGACCTCGTGCCGGCCTCGCGCCACCTCGTCGGCGCCGAGCTCGAGCTCGCCGAGCTCGACCACCGCGAGTACCGGCTGAAGCGCGCGGTCGACCCGGCTGTTGCGAGCTACGAGTACGTCGTCATCGACTGCCCGCCGTCTCTGGGCCTCCTCACCCTCAACGGCCTCGTCGCCGCGAAGGGCGTCCTCGTCCCACTCCAGTGCGAGTACTACGCGCTCGAGGGGCTCGCCGACGTCCTTCGGACGATCGACCTCGTGAAGGCCTCGGCCAACCCCGAGCTCAGAGTGGACGGCATCCTCCTCACCATGTACGCCTCGAACAACCTCTCGAACCAGGTCGCCGACGAGATCCGCCGGACCTTCCAGGAGCAGGTGTTCGAGACCGTCATCCCGCGGAACGTGCGGCTCTCGGAGGCGCCCAGCCACGGCAAGCCCGTGCTCCTTTACGACGTCGCATCGAAGGGCTGCCAGAGCTACCTCGACCTCGCGCGAGAGGTCACGGCCCGGCTCGGCGTCGCCGGAGGCATCGCGTGACCATGGCCGACAAGCGGAGACCCGCCCTGGGGCGAGGAATGGCCGCCCTGCTCTCCAACGCCCCGCCGCCGGCGAGCGTCGTGCCCCTGCCGACGGCGACTCCGCCGGGGCGGGCGGTGCTCTCCCTGCCCATCGAGGCAGTCGAGCGGAACCCCGACCAGCCCCGCAAGCACTTCGAGGAGTCGAAGCTCGAGGAGCTCGCGGCGTCGATCCGCGAGCACGGGATCATCGAGCCCATCCTCGTGCGTCGCGAGGGAGGCAGCTACCGGATCCTCGCGGGCGAGCGGCGCTGGCGCGCCGCACAGCGCGCGGGGCTGAAGGAGGTCCCCGCGGTCGTACGCGAGGCCTCGGACCGGGAGGCGTTCGAGCTCGCCCTCGTGGAGAACCTGCAGCGCGAGGACCTGAACGCGATCGAGGAGGCCGAGGCGTACGAGATCCTCGTCACGGACCACTCGCTCACGCAGGAGGAGATCGCGAAGCGCGTCGGCAAGGAGCGCTCGTCGGTGGCGAACGCGCTCCGGCTTCTCAAGCTCCCGGAGACGGTTCGCGACGCCGTCCGCGATGGGCAGCTCGACATGGGCCATGCGCGGGCGCTCCTCGGCCTCGACGGTGACGAGGCGATCCGAAAGGCGGCGGAACGGGCCATCCGTGAGGGGCTCTCCGTTCGGGCGACCGAGGCCCTGGTACGTTCGCTGGCCACCCGCGGCTCGAAGGAACCCGCACCCAGAGCGAAGGGCGCGGATTCACCCGCGATAAAGGCGCTGACCCAGCGCCTGCAGCGACGCCTGGGGACCAGGTGCCGGGTCGTGCCCAGGTCCGCCAGCGCAGGAAAGCTGGAGATCGAGTATTCGTCTCTCGACGAGCTCGATGGAATACTGTCGAAGATCGGTGCGTAACTACTGGGTCCGCTCGCGCGGGTCGGAGCGGACAAGGACCAAGACACGGCATGTCCTTCTCAGGCAATCTGGGGGACGAAGCCACCTCGCCCGCTGGCGGCGCAGCGACGCCTGGCAGCGCTGGTGATTCTCCGAACGTTCACGAGGAGCGAAGATCCATGGCGATGCTGAAGCGCGATGAGCTCACCTCCGTCCCCGCCGCCGCGGGCGACCTCAACGCCCTGCTCGGTCGCGGCTCGGAGTTCGAGGGCAAGCTGACCTTCGAGGGCACCGTCCGCATCGACGGCAAGTTCACCGGCACCATCGTGACGAACGACGTCCTCGTCGTCGGCGAGGGCGCGAAGATCCAGGCGGAGATCTCCTGCGGGACGGTGATCGTCCACGGCGAGATCAACGGCGACGTGAAGGCCAAGAACGCCGTCGAGCTGCACCAGCCCGCCCGCATGAAGGGCAACATCGATACCCCCTCGCTCATGATCGAGAAGGGCGTCACCTTCGAGGGCCAGTGCAAGATGGACGTGCCGCCCGAGAAGCCCATGAAGGCGAGCCAGCCTTCCGCGCCTTCTCCCGCACCGATGGCCCCGGCGCTGAAGCAGTAGCGAGATCGTTTCCGGGCTTCGACGTCCACGAGCTTCGAAAGCGGGCGACCGGGTCCCCCCCGGCGCCCGCTTTCCTTAGAGCGCTGCCGAGATCCTGAAGACCCCGGATCCCGAGGCGATTTCCGAGCTCACCCACCGCAGCGAAGGACCTTCCGTCTAACAGGTCCCGACAGGGACTTGAGAACGGTCACTTGCGGGTTCTAAGTACCCGAAGTCTTTGGAAGTCAGCCTTGACCCTCAAACCCTCGCGTGCTACGGCGCGTCCCTCATGGTCCCAGGCTCGGTAGCTCGCCGCTACGCCAAGGCGCTCTTCGGATTGGCGGTCGAGAACGGTAGGGTCGAAGCCTGGGCCGAGTCGCTCGCCGCCCTGGCCGCGGTCCTCCGCTCGACGCCCGAGCTCGCCGCGATCCTCGCGGATCCGGTGAAGGGCCGCGACGATCGACACCGGCTCGCGGGGAGCCTGGCCGCCGCCGTCGGCCTCGATCGAGAGCCGGCGAACCTCCTTCTCCTCCTCGGCGACCGGAACCGCCTCGACCGGCTTCCGGACGTGCTCCGCGCCTTCGCAGAGCTGGCGGACGCACATCTGGGCCGGATCCGCGCCCGGGTGACGACCGCGATCCCGATCGACGGCGAGACGATGCAGGCGCTCGCCCGCCGGCTCTCCGATCATGCCCGCGCGCAGGTGCTCCTCGAGCGGAGCGTCGACCCCGGGATCCTCGGCGGCGCGGTGACCCAGGTCGGCAGCCTCGTCTACGACGGTTCGGTCCGCACCCAGCTCGAAGATCTCCGAAGGTCTCTCAAGAACTGAACGCGCGCCCTTCCCGACGGGAGCGCCACGCAACGGAGAACGCCAGCGATGGAAATCCGCGCCGACGAGATCAGCAGGATCATCCGAGAGCAGATCAAGGACTACGGCAAGAAGGTGGACGTCGCCGAGACCGGGTCGGTGCTGTCCCAGGCGGACGGCGTCGCCCGCATCCACGGACTCTCCGGCGCGGCCGCGGGCGAGCTGCTCGACTTCCCGGGCGGCGTCCGCGGGCTCGTCCTGAACCTCGAGGAGGACAACGTCGGCGCCGCCATCATGGGGGCCTTCGAGCACATCCGCGAGGGAGACCCGGTGAAGCGGACGGGGCGCATCGCCGAGGTCCCCGTGGGTGAGGAGCTCCTCGGGCGCGTGGTGGATGGCCTCGGGAACCCGATCGACGGCCGAGGTCCGGTGGAGGCGAAGCAGCGCCGGAAGATCGAGATCAAGGCCCCCGGCATCGTGAAGCGGAAGAGCGTGCACGAGCCGATGCAGACCGGCCTCAAGGCGATCGACGCCCTCGTCCCCATCGGCCGCGGGCAGCGCGAGCTCATCCTCGGCGACCGGCAGCCCGGGAAGACCGCCCTCGCGATCGACACCATCATCAACAACAAGGGCCAGAACCTGCACTGCTTCTACGTGGCGATCGGCCAGAAGCAGTCCACGGTCGCGCGCGTCGTCGACAAGCTGAAGCAGTACGGCGCGATGGAGTACACGACCGTCGTCGCCGCCAACGCGTCCGACCCCGCGCCGATGCAGTACCTCGCCCCGTACACCGGCGTCACGATGGCGGAGTACTTCCGGGACACCGGTCGCCACGCGCTCATCATCTACGACGACCTCTCGAAGCAGGCCGTCGCCTACCGGCAGCTCTCGCTCCTCCTCCGCCGGCCGCCGGGCCGCGAGGCGTATCCCGGCGACGTCTTCTACCTCCACAGTCGCCTGCTCGAGCGGGCCGCGAAGCTCTCGGACAAGGAGGGAGGCGGCTCGCTCACCGCGCTCCCCATCATCGAGACGCAGGCGGGCGACGTCTCCGCGTACATCCCGACCAACGTCATCTCCATCACCGACGGTCAGATCTTCCTCGAGACCGGTCTCTTCTTCCAGGGCATCCGGCCGGCGATCAACGTCGGCATCTCGGTCTCGCGCGTCGGCGGCGCCGCGCAGATCAAGGCGATGAAGCAGGTGGCCGGAATGCTCAAGCTGGAGCTCGCGCAGTACCGCGAGCTCGCGGCCTTCGCCCAGTTCGGGTCCGATCTCGACAAGGCTACCCAGGAGACGCTCGCGCGCGGAGAGCGCCTCACCGAGGTGCTGAAGCAGGGCCAGTACAGCCCGATGCCCGTGGAGAAGCAGGTCGTCCAGGTCTACGCCGCGACGCAGCGGGACGAGAACGGGCAGAACTGGATCCGAACGGTCCCCGTCGACCAAGTCGTCCGCTACATGAAGGAGCTCGTCGAGTTCTTCGAGGCGCGACACGGCGCGACCCTCCGGACGCTCGCGGAGAAGAAGGCGCTCGACGACGGGATCCGCAAGGCGATCGACGCCGCCCTCCGCGAGTTCCGCGAGGTGTTCCAGGTCGAGGACCGCGGCGGGCTCGCGGCCGCGGCCGAGCGCTAGGGGAGGCGCGCGACGTGCCCTCGCTCCGCGACATCCGAAGCCGGATCACCTCGGTCCGTTCCACCCGGCAGATCACCCGGGCGATGAAGATGGTTTCGGCGGCGAAGCTCCGCCGCGCCCAGGACGCGATCCTCCGCGCGCGGCCGTACGCCCAGCTCCTCGACCAGATGCTCGCCCGGGTCGCCGCCCGGGCCGGCCGCGAGGAGGACGCGCCTCACCCGCTCCTGGCCGCGCGCCCCGAGCCGCGCGCCGCCGAGGTCGTCGTCATCACGAGCGACCGTGGCCTCGCCGGCGGGTTCAACTCCAACGTCGTCCGCCGGACGCAGCGGTTCCTCATCGAGAACGGCGAGCGGATGGAGGCCATCGGCATCGCCACCATCGGGCGGAAGGGGCGTGACGCCTTCCGGGCCCGCCGGGTCGAGGTGCGCAAGGACTTCACGGGCGTGCACGGCGATCTGCGCTACGAGCGGGCGGAGGAGATCGCCGGCGAGTACACCGAGCGGTTCCGCTCCGGCGAGCTCGACGCGGTGTACCTCTGCTACAACGAGTTCAAGAGCGCAATCTCGCAGAAGCCGGTGGTGGTGCAGCTCCTCCCCGTCGACACGTCCTCGGAGGCCGCAGCCGACGGGGGCGTCGATTTCGAGTACGAGCCCGCGCGCGAGACGCTCCTCGGCGAACTGCTCCCGAGGCACGTGGCGATGCAGGTGTGGAGGGCGCTCCTCGAGTCGGCCGCCTCCGAGCACGGCGCCCGGATGAGCGCGATGGAGTCGGCCACCAAGAACGCCGAGGAGATGATCGGCTCGCTCACCCTCCAGTACAACCGCGCCCGGCAGGCGTACGTCACGAAGGAGCTGCTCGAGATCGTGAGCGGGGCCGAGGCGCTCAAGTAGTCACGCGGGACTCGTTTACGGGAAGAGCCGGGACAGGAAAGACGACGACATGAGCACGAGCGTACAGAACGGAAGGGTCACACAGGTCATCGGCCCGGTGGTGGACGTGGAGTTCCCGCCCGGCGGGCTGCCCGACATCTACACCGCCCTCGCGCTCACCAATCCCGGCATCGACGCCCGCACGGACAACCTGGTGGTCGAGGTGGCCCAGCACCTCGGCGAGAACACCGCCCGCTGCGTGGCGATGGACTCGACCGACGGGCTCGTCCGCGGAATGGTGGCGAAGAACCTCGCCGCCCCCATCTCCGTCCCGGTCGGCAAGGAGGTGCTCGGCCGGATCCTGAACGTGGTGGGCGACCCGGTGGACGAGCGCGGGCCGCTCGCCGCGGTCCGGAGGCTCCCCATCCACCGTCCGCCGCCCTCGCTCGTCGAGCAGAACGTCAAGATCGAGGCCTTCGAGACCGGCATCAAGGTCATCGATCTCCTCGCCCCGTACCTCCGCGGCGGGAAGATCGGCCTCTTCGGCGGCGCCGGCGTCGGGAAGACCGTGCTCCTCCAGGAGCTCATCGGGAACGTCGCCAAGGCGCGCGGCGGGTTCTCGGTGTTCGCCGGCGTCGGCGAGCGGACGCGCGAGGGGAACGACCTCTACCATGAGATGATCGAGTCGGGCGTCATCGACAAGGACGACCTCTCGAAGAGCCAGTGCGTGCTCGTCTACGGCCAGATGAACGAGCCGCCGGGCGCCCGCGCGCGCGTCGCCCTCTCGGCCCTCGCCATCGCGGAGTACTTCCGCGACGAGGAGAACCGGGACATGCTCCTCTTCATCGACAACATCTTCCGGTTCACGCAGGCGGGCTCCGAGGTATCAGCGCTCCTCGGCCGCATCCCCTCGGCCGTCGGCTACCAGCCGACCCTCTCCACCGAGATGGGCGAGCTCCAGGAGCGGATCACCTCCACGCAGAAGGGCGCGATCACCTCGGTGCAGGCGATCTACGTCCCGGCCGACGACCTCACCGACCCCGCGCCGGCGACCGCGTTCGCGCACCTCGACGCGACGACGGTGCTCTCCCGCAAGCTCACCGAGATCGGCATCTACCCGGCCGTGGACCCGCTCGACTCGACCTCGCGCATCCTCGACCCGCTCGTCGTCGGCGCCGAGCACTACGCGGTCGCCCGCGAGGTCCAGGAGATCCTCCAGCGCTACAAGGACCTCCAGGACATCATCGCCATCCTCGGGATGGACGAGCTGTCCGAGGACGACAAGCTCACCGTGGCGCGTGCCCGGAAGATCCAGCGCTTCCTCTCCCAGCCCTTCTTCGTCGCCCAGCAGTTCACGGGGAACGAGGGCAAGTACGTGAAGCTCCCCGACACGATCCGCGGCTTCCAGGAGATCGTCCAGGGCAAGCACGACGACCTGCCCGAGCAGGCGTTCTACATGGTGGGCGGGATCGACGAGGCGGTCGAGAAGGCGAAGACCCTGGTGGTAGGGTAGGCCATGCCGCTCTCGCTCGAGATCGTGACCCCCGAGCGCCGCGTGCTGTCGGTGGCGGTGGACGAGGTGCGAGCGCCCGGCGTGGAGGGCGGGTTCGGGGTGCGCCCGGGCCACGCACCGTTCATGACGGCGCTCGAGCCGGGGCGGCTCACGTACGTCGAGCGCGGCCGCGAGCACCACTACGCCGTGGGCGGCGGCTTCCTCCAGGTGGCCGAGGACCGGGTCATCGTCCTCGCCGACACCGCCGAGGCCGCCGGCGAGATCGACGTGGAGCGTGCCCGGCGCGCCTTCGCCGAGGCGCAGGACCGGCTCCTCCGCACGACGGAGCAGGACGAGGGCCATCGGCAGGAAGCGGCGCGCGTCCAGCGCGCCGCTGCCCGGCTGCGGGTCGCGGGACGCGAGTAGCGCCGGGGTCCGGCGTTCCCGGCCCGCGCCCGTTCACGGCTCGACGATCTGGCCCGCCACGGGCGGCACGAAGGCTCCCGGCGCGCGCGGCAGGCGGACGCGGAAGACCGCACCCTTGCCTTCGGGTGAAACGACCGAGATGTCCCCGCCGAGGCCGTGGGCGATGCCGTAGGCGACCGCGAGCCCGAGCCCGCCCGCGCTCGTGCCGGGCCGGGCGGTGAAGAACGGATCGAAGATCCGGGCGATGACGTCGGGCGCGATGCCGGGCCCGGAGTCCTCCATGCGGTACTCGACGCCGCCGGGGATCTGCCGGAGCTCGACCCGGACCCAGCCCTCGCCTCCGGCCATCACCACCGCGCGCTCCAGCACCGGGAGGAGCGCCTGCGTGACGAGCGCGTGCGACGACTGGATGGGAGGGCCGGGCTCGCTCGACACCTCGTACCGGGGGAGCGCCTTGTAGCGGCTGCGAAGGACGGTCCAGGCGGCGTCGAGCGCGTCGGTCGGCTCGACGGACTCGTGGCTGCCGCTCGCGGGGGTCGAGACGACGCGCAGGTCGGAGGCGAGCCGCTCGAGCCTGCGGCTCCCGTCGGAGAGCGCCTGGGCGACGTCCGCGGCCTCGGCGTGCAGCACGCGCACGTGCTCGCGCAGGACGCCCGCCTCGGCCGAAGGGAGCGCCGGGGTGAGCGCGGTCTCGGCGCACTGGCGGAGGTCGTCCACGAGGCCGAGGAGCTGGGCCGCGCCGGCCTTGATGTAGGCGAGGGGGTTGTTGATCTCGTGGGCGAGGCCGGCGGCGAGGGAACCCACGGCGGCGAGCTTCTCGGCGCGGACGAGCTGGTCGCGGGTGTCGCGGACCGCGAGGTTCGCGCGCTCGAGCTCGCGCGACCGCTCCTCGAGCGCCACCAGCACGCGGCGGAGCCGGACGAGCGAGGCGACGCGGGCGAGGAGCTCGCGCGGGCGGATCGGCTTCACGAGGTAGTCATCCGCGCCCGCCTCGAGGCCGTCGGCGCGGGCGTCGGGGCCGCCGAACGTGGTGACGAGCACGAAGGGCACGCCCTCCAGCGCCGGCATGGAGCGGATCGCGCGGCAGAGCTCGCTCCCGGACATGCCGGGGAGGAGGAGGTCCGAGAGGATGACGTCGGGCTCGAACCGAGGCGCATCGGCGAGGGCCTCCTCGGCGGTGGCGGTGAGCTGGACCTCGTAGTGGGGCGCGAGGATGGAGTGGAGAAGCGCCCGCATCGACGCGCTGTCGTCGCACACGAGGAGCCGCGCGCGACCGGCGGCGGCAGACGGGCCCGAAGGGTCCGCTGAGGCGCGTGCGTCGGCGTCCATGGAGCGGGATTCTCGCAAGGATCGCACCGTCAGATCGAGGACCCAGGCCGAGGGCCGAAGGCGCAGAATGGCGCGAAACCGCGGCATCGGACAGGGGTTCCGAAGGGGCCCTCCAGGGGCCGGATGGAAGGCGCGAAATCGCGCTCGAGAGGGCGCGACCGCAGCGGTCTTCGGCCCCCCGGAATCCCCGCAAACTCCTGGAGTTTTCAGGGGGTTTTCGCTAAGGTAGCGCCCTCGCCAGACCGGCCCGGAAGGCCCACCCGCCGGCAGGGCAAGAGCGTCCTCGCATGCCAGACGAAATCCTTCCGCCTCCTCCGCCCGACGCAGGGGGAACGCCGCCCTCCGACGGCCATCGCGCCCAGATCAACATCGAGGCGGAGCTACGCAAGTCGTACCTCGACTACTCGATGTCGGTGATCATCGGCCGCGCGCTCCCCGACGTGCGCGACGGCCTGAAGCCTGTTCATCGCCGGATTCTCTACGCGATGAACCAGGAGGGCCTGCTCCACAACCGCAAGCACTCCAAGTGCGCCGGCGTCGTCGGCGAGGTCTTGAAGAAGTACCACCCGCACGGCGACGGCGCGGTCTACGACGCGCTCGTCCGGCTCGCGCAGGACTGGAACCTCCGCTACCCGCTCATCGACGGGCAGGGCAACTACGGCTCGATGGATGGCGATCCCCCCGCGGCCTACCGCTACACCGAGGCCCGCCTCGCCCGGCTCGCAGACTTCCTCCTCGCCGACATCCACGCGGACACGGTGGACTGGGGCCCGAACTTCGACGACTCCACGCAGGAGCCGAAGGTCCTCCCCACCCGCTTCCCGAACCTGCTCGTCAACGGATCGGCGGGCATCGCCGTGGGCATGGCCACGAACATCCCGCCCCACAACATGGGCGAGGTGATCGACGCGGCGGTCGCCCTCATCCGGAACCCCAAGGCGACCGTGGCCGAGCTCGCCCAGCACGTCCGGGGTCCGGACTTCCCCACCGCGGGGATCATCCTCGGCCGCGACGGGATCAAGGCCGCGTACGAGACCGGCCGCGGGACCGTCCAGGTGCGGGCGCGCGTCAACATCGAGGTCCACCCGCGGACGGAGCGGGAGACGATCGTCGTCGACCAGATCCCCTACCAGGTGAACAAGGCGAAGCTCGTGGAGCACATCGCCGAGCTCGTCCGGGACAAGAGGATCGAGGGCATCAGCGACCTGCGCGACGAGTCCTCGCGCGAGGGCGTGCGCGTGGTGATCGAGCTGAAGCGCGACGCCGTCGCCCAGGTGGTGCTCAACAACCTCTACGCCCACACCCAGCTCCAGACGAGCTTCGGGATCATCATGCTCTCCATCGACGGGGGGCAGCCGCGGATCCTGAACCTCAAGGAGATGCTGGAGCGGTTCGTCGCCCACCGGCGCGACGTCGTCACCCGCCGCACCCGGTACGAGCTGCGCAAGGCCCGGGAGCGCGAGCACATCCTGCTCGGCCTCCAGATCGCGCTCGACCACATCGACGAGATCATCGAGCTCATCAAGAAGGCGCCGGACCGGGACACCGCCCGGGACCAGCTCATCGAGCGGTTCGGGCTCTCGGAGATCCAGGCGAAGCACGTCCTCGAGATGCAGCTGCAGCGCCTCACCGGTCTCGAGCGGCAGAAGATCCTGGACGAGCTCGCCGAGGTGCAGCAGGAGATCGCACGGCTCAAGGAGATCCTCGCCTCGGAGAAGGTGCTCTTCGAGGTGATCGTGAAGGAGCTCGCAGAGGTCCGGGAGCTGTTCGCCGACGAGCGGCGGACCGCGATCCAGGGCGAGGTGGACGACCTCTCGACCGAGGACCTCATCGCCGAGGAGGAGATGGTCGTCACCGTTTCCCACGCCGGCTACGTGAAGCGGAACCCGGTCGCCCAGTACCGGGCCCAGAAGCGCGGCGGGCGGGGGAAGACCGGTGCCGGCACACGCGACGAGGACTTCCTCGAGTCGCTCTTCGTCGCCTCGACGCACAGCTACCTGCTCGTCTTCTCGAACCGGGGCAAGGTCTACTGGCTCAAGGTGCACGAGATCCCGCCCGCGGGGCGGGCGGCGCGCGGCAAGCCCATCGTGAACCTTCTCTCGCTCGCCTCGGGCGAGAAGATCGCAGCCATCCTCCCGGTGCGCCGGCTCCCCGAACCACCAGGAGGCGAGGAGGGACCCGAGGCCGAGACCAACGGAGCGGTGCCGGCGGCGGAGAGCGAGCAGTACGTGTTCATGGCCACCCGCAACGGCATCATCAAGAAGACGCGGCTCGACCAGTACGCGCGCCCGCGGCCAGCCGGGATCATCGCCCTCGGCATCGAGGACGGCGACGAGCTCATCTCCGCCCGCCTCACCGACGGGAAGTGCCACCTCCTCCTCTCCACCGCGCGAGGCATGGCGATCCGGTTCGCGGAGTCGGACGTCCGGCCCATGGGCCGGAGCGCGTACGGCGTGAAGGGCATCAGCCTCGAGGAGGGCGACGCCGTGGTCTCGGCGGAGGCAATCCCGGCCGCGCCGGCGGAGGGTGCGTCGGGGCTCACCGTGCTCACGGTCACCGCCAACGGCTACGGGAAGCGGACGGAGCTCGCCGAGTACCGCACCCAGAGCCGCGGCGGGAAGGGGCTCATCACGATCAAGACCACCGAGCGGAACGGCCCCGTGGTCGCCGCCACGCCGGTCTCCGACGCGGAGGAGGTGATGCTCATCACCAACAAGGGCATGCTCATCCGCATGCCGGCGAAGGGGATCAGCGTCATCGGCCGGAACACGCAGGGCGTGCGGCTCATCACCGTCGAGTCGAAGGAGGAGCAGGTGGTGGCGCTCGCGCGCGTGGCCGAGACCACCCCCGAGGCCGAGGCGGCCGGCGTGCGCGAGGCGCCGCAGGGCGCGGCGCCGATCGAGTCGGAGCCGGAGGACGAGGGAGGCGAGGAGACACCGGAGTGAGGGACCGCCCTTCGACTCCGGCCCGCTGCGCGGGCCTACGCTCAGGGCGAGCGGGGCCGGCGACCGCGCTGCTCGCGCTGGCCCTGCTCGCGGCCGGCGCCGGGTGCCGCTCGCAGGCAGGCAAGCTCGAGGAGGCGCACACGCTCCGCCACCGCGGGGATCCGAAGGGCGCGCTCGAGCGATACAAGTCGATCCTCGCGGACCTCGGCGACGGTCCGCTCACGGGCGAGCGCGCCTCGATCCGCGGCAAGGCGCTCAAGGGCGCGGGCGACGTCTCGTACCTCGAGCTCGGCGACTACATGGGTGCCATCTCCTACTACCGGCGCATCATCTCGCTCGCCCCCGGCACGGCCGACGCACGCGCGGCGCGGATCGCCATCGGCGACATCTACCGCGAGCGGTTCAAGGACCACCGCGCGGCGATCGCCCAGTACGCCGATGTCGCCGCCTCCGACGCGCCCGAGGCCCCCGTCTACCAGCTCGCGGTGTGCAAGGCGTACTTCGAGCTCAAGGACTACCGGCAGGTCCGGACCGAGGCGCGTCTCCTGCTCGACCGCTGGCCGACCCACCCGCTCGCCGAGGAGGCGCAGCTCCTCACCGCCCAGGCCTGGGTGCTCGACGGGCGGAGCGAGGAGGCGCTCTCGGCCTTCCAGGCCCTCGTGGATCGGAAGCCGCGCGACGAGATGCTCGGCCGCGCGCTCGAGGGCCAGGCGCACATCCACGCGCAGGCGGCACGGTTCGACCGCGCGATCGAGCTCTACGAGCGGGCCCTCCCGATCCACCCGAACCCGGACGCCATCCGCACGAACCTCGCCGCGGTGCAGAGCCGGCGGAAGAAGGCGATGCCCGACGTCCCCGGCGACCGGGCGTCCGCCTTCGGGGGCGAGCGGGCGCCGAGCTCCGGCGCGGCCGTGATCCCGTGATCCGGTGACCCCTGGACCCCGATGCCGACCGACCTCTCCGAGAAGCTCTTCGCGCACGCACAGCAGCTCTTCCCCGGCGGCGTGAACAGCCCCGTGCGCGCGTTCCGCGGCGTGGGCGGCACCCCGCGGTTCTTCGCGCGGGGCAAGGGCGCCCACCTCGTGGACGTGGACGGGAACGATCTCGTCGACTACGTCCTCTCCTGGGGCCCGCTCATCCTCGGACACTGTCACCCGGCGGTACTGCGGGCCGTCCAGGAGGCGATGAAGGAGGGCGCCTCGTTCGGCGCCCCATCGCCGCGGGAGATCGCCCTCGCCGAGCGGGTGCAGGAGCGGATGCCCTGGGTCGAGCGGATGCGGTTCTGCTCGTCCGGCACCGAGGCGACCACCGCGGCGATCCGCGTCGCCCGGGGGTTCACCGGCCGCGACGACCTCGTCAAGTTCGACGGCTGCTACCACGGCGCGGGGGACTCCCTCCTCGTCAAGGCGGGATCGGGGGTCGAGACGCTCGGGCTCCCCGACTCACCCGGCGTGCCCGCGGATCTGGCACGCCACACCCTCCCCCTTCCGTTCAACGACCTCTCTGCCGCCGAGAAGCTCTTCGCCGCCCGCGGCCGGGAGATCGCCGCGGTCATCGTGGAGCCCGTCGTCGGTAACATGGGCGTGCTCGTCCCGCGCCCCGGCTACCTCGACGGCCTCCTCTCGCTCTGCCGCGAGCACGGGGCGCTCCTCATCGTGGACGAGGTGATGACCGGGTTCCGGCTCGGGCCCGGCGGCGCCTGCGGCCTGTACGGCCTCCGGCCCGACCTCGTCACCTTCGGAAAGGTGATCGGCGGCGGCCTGCCCGTCGGCGCGTTCGGCGGCCGCGCCGACGTGATGGAGCGGGTCGCCCCGGCCGGCCCCGTCTACCAGGCCTGCACGCTCTCCGGGAACCCGATGGCGATGGCCGCCGGCCGGGCGACCCTCGAGCTCCTCACCCCTGCCGCGTACGAGAAGCTCGAGGCCGTCTCCGCGCGGCTCGCTGCCGGGCTCGCGGAGGTGGCATCCGCGGCGGGCGTCCCGGTGCAGGTGAACCGGGTCGGCTCGATGCTCACCGTCTTCTTCGCCGAGGCGCCGGTGTTCGACGCGGCGACCGCCCGCGCCGCTTCGACCCAGCGGTTCGCCGCCTTCTTCCACGCGATGCTCGAGGCCGGCGTCTACCTCCCGCCGTCGCAGTTCGAGGCGGCGTTCCTGTCCACTGCGCACGGCGACGCCGAGATCGATCGGACCCTCGCCGCCGCCGCCGCCGCGTTCGCCGCTGCCGCGCGTCTCCCCGCCTGAGGCCCGCACTCCGGGGCCGTTCACGTTCGGGTCCATGCACGCCCGGTGCGGCGAACGTTCGTTGACGGCCGGGGGTCGCCCTGTTATGGGCAGCTCGCTCCCTCGTGGCGCAAGTAGGCATCGCAACGCCGGATTTTGGTGAAGGGCGGCTCGCGACCCGGAGAAAACCGTGGCCTCACCCGGCGAAGACAAGGGCGAGAAGGAGAGCAGCGCCGCCAACCTGGGAGAGGCGTACCGCAAGGCGGCCCCTTACATGGGGGCAGCGTCGAGCCTGGTGGGCGCGGTCGCGGGCATGACGCTCCTCGGGTACTGGATCGACCGGAAGGCGGGCACGTCGAAGCCGTGGTTCACGCTCGGCGGCGCGATCTTCGGGATGGTGGGTGGATTCGTGAGCTTCTTTCGACAGCTCCTCGGCAAGAGGTCGCGCCGATGAGCCACAAGCTCTGGGCCGTGATCGTCGTCGTCGCGGCGCTCGCCGGAGCGCTGGCGTCGGGGTCGCACCGGACGGGCGCGCTCGTCGGCGCCGCGCTCTCGGGCGGCGCGGGCCTCCTCTCGTTCCAGGCGATGGGCCGCTTCGCCGGCGCGGACGGGAAGGTGCAGCCGGCGCTCGCAGTGATGGTCGTCGGGTTCCTCGCGCGCATCCTCCTCGTCTCCTTGGGAACGGTCGCGGTCGTGAAGACGGGAGAGAGCGTCCCCGGGTTCGTGATCGCCTTCTTCGTGGTGTTCTTCGCGCTCGCGGGGATCGAGGGCGCGTACGTCCAGCGCCTCGGGCGGCGCACGGGGTCCGCGGCATGAAGACGGCAAGGTTCCTCGCGCTGGCCCTCGCGGTCGCCCTCGGCGCGGAGGCCCGCGCGGCGAGCGCGGCCACCGAGGCCGCACCGGAGGGAGCGCACGGGGCCGATGCGCACGCGAAGGGTGACGACGACATCGGCTCGGTGATGCTCCACCATGTCGCCGACGGATACGTGATGGAGCTCCCCGGCTACTGCGGCGGCTGGTCGTGGGCTTGCGAGATCGACCTCCGGAAGGCATTCGGAACCACCCTCCAGCTCGGGACGAAGCCCGACGGCTCGCCGTACCTCGACCTCACGCCGACGCGCCACGTCGTCATGATGTGGGTCGCGGCGGTGCTCCTCGCGGCCGTGGTGCTCCTCGCGACCCGCAGGAAGAGCGTCGTGCCGCGCGGCCTCTACAACCTCGTCGAGACGCTGGTCGCCTTCATCCGGAACGAGATCGCCGTCCCGAACATGGGGAAGGAGCACGCGGACCGGTTCGTCCCGTACCTCGCCACCGCCTTCTTCTTCATCCTCTTCATGAACCTCATGGGCCTCGTGCCCTGGTCGGCGACCGCCACCGCGAACCTCTCGGTCACGGTGATGATGGCGCTCTTCACCTTCGCCATCACGCAGATCGCGGCCATCCGGTCGATGGGTCTCGGCGGCTACCTCGCGCACCTCACCGGCGGCGTGCCGAAGTCGCTCTGGCCGCTCTGGTTCATCATGGTGCCGGTGGAGATGATGGGCCTCTTCACGAAGCCCTTCGCCCTGACCGTCCGTCTCTTCGCCAACATGGTGGCCGGGCACTTCGTCATCCTCGCGCTCCTCGGGCTCATCTTCGTCCTCGAGTCGCAGTGGGTCGCGATCCTCTCCGTCCCGATGGCGCTCGGCATCTTCCTGCTCGAGATCTTCGTCGCGCTCGTGCAGGCGTACATCTTCACCATGCTTTCGGCGCTCTTCATCGGCGCCGGCCTCGAGACGCACGGCCATGGGGCCGGCGAGCACGGCCACGCGCACGCGGGACCGGGCGTGGGCTCGGAGCACGGACACGGTTCACACGCGGCCGGGGAGGTCCTTGGCCACAGGTAGGCAGAGCGCAGCACGCGCCCCGGGACCGCGGCCCGGTACCTCCGCGCACATCGCAGACGAGGAGAACCGAGAAATGGACCCACTCGCCCTTGCCTTCCTCTCCGCCGGCTTTGGAGCGGGCCTCGCCGTGCTCGGCGCCGGCCTCGGCATCGGCCGCCTGGCCGCCGCCGCCCTGGAGGGCACCGCCCGGCAGCCCGCCGCCGCAAACGACCTCAGGACCACGATGATCATCGCCGCCGCGCTCATCGAGGGCGCGACGCTCTTCGCGATCGTGGTCACGCTGCTGCTCACCCTGAAGTAGGAGGAAGGGCATGTCCGCCGCCCTCGCCCTCCCGACGGTCCTCGCCGCGGGCGGGATCACCGACATCAATCCCGGCCTCACGATCTGGACCGGGATCACCTTCCTCGTGCTGCTCCTCGTCCTCCGGAGGTTCGCCTGGGGGCCGATCGTGGGCATGCTGAAGGAGCGCGAGCGGACCATCCGCGAGGCGCTCGAGCAGGCGAGGCACGAGCGCGTCCAGGCCGAGAAGCTGCTCGCCGAGCAGAAGGAGGCCCTGGCCCACGCGCAGCGCGAGGCGGCGGAGATCGCCCGGCGGAACCAGCAGGAGGTCGAGGTGCTCCGGCAGGACCTCACCGCCCGCGCCCGGAAGGAGGCGGACGCGCTCCTCGCCGAAGCCCGCAAGCAGATCACCGAGGAGCTCTCCCGCGCCCGCGCCGAGCTCAAGGGCGAGGTGGTCGACCTCGCGATCGACGCGGCCGCGCAGCTCGTCAAGGCCAACCTCGACACGAAGACCCAGCGGACCCTCGTCGAGGAGTACATCTCCCAGCTTCCCCGGGAGAAGGTGACGTAGGAGAACGTCCGCCGTGATACGCACGCTCCGGCGGGCCTCGGCTCGCCGGAGCGTTTCTCGTTTCCGGAAGGATGGGAGCAGGCCATGGGCCTCTCGGTCGGCATCGTCGGGCTCCCCAACGTGGGGAAGTCCACGCTCTTCAACGCGCTCCTCGGGACCGCCCAGGCGGCCGCGGAGAACTACCCGTTCTGCACCATCGAGCCGAACGTGGGCGTGGTGCCCCTCCCGGACCCGCGGCTCGCCGCGCTCGCCCCTCTCGTCGGCTCGAAGCGCGTCGTCCCCACGACCCTCCAGTTCGTGGACATCGCCGGGCTCGTCTCCGGCGCCTCGAAGGGCGAAGGCCTCGGCAACCAGTTCCTCGCGCACATCCGCGAGGTGGACGCGGTCGCCCACGTCCTCCGCTGCTTCGAGGACCCCGACGTCGTGCACGTCGCCGGCGCGGTCGATCCGCGCGGCGACCGCGACGTCGTGGAGACCGAGCTCCTGCTCCGGGACCTCGAGTCGCTCGAGAAGCGTCGCGAGCGGACGCAGAAGAACACGAAGGCGCCCGGGAAGCCGGGCGAGCTCGCGAGGGCGGATCTCGCCGCGCTCGATCGGGTGAAGGCAGGCCTCGAGGCGGGCACGCCGGTGCGGCGGCAGGCGCTCTCGGCGGAGGATCGCGCGGCGATCGCCGACCTCTTCCTCCTCACGCAGAAGCCGGTGCTCTACGTCGCCAACGTGGACGAGGACCAGCTCGGCAAGGAGGCGGCGGACCCGAAGACCCTGGCGGTGAAGGCGATGGCGGAAGAGGAGAAGGCGCAGTGGGTCGAGATCTCGGGCAAGGTCGAGGCCGAGCTCATCGCGCTCTCGCCCGCCGACCGGGCCGACTACCTGCGCGCCCTGGGCCTCGCCGAGCCGGGGCTCGATCGCCTCGTCCACGCCGCCCACCGTCTCCTCGGCCTCGTCACCTTCTACACCGCGAACGAGAACGAGTGCCGCGCCTGGACGATCCGGGCGGGCTCGCGCGCGCCGCAGGCGGCGGGAGCCATCCACACCGACTTCGAGCGCGGCTTCGTGAAGGCCGAGGTCGTCCGGATCGAGGACTGGCTCGCCCTCGGGAGCGAGGCCGCGTGCCGCGAGCACGCGAAGCTCCGGATCGAGGGGAAGGAGTACGTCGTTCAGGACGGCGACGTCGTGCGCTTCCGCTTCAACGTCTGAGCTTCCCTTCTCCGACCGGACGCCCTCCGCGGGGCCGCCGCGCACGCCCGTTCGCCATCCGGACGGCGAGCCGCAGCGCGGCGATCATCGACGACGGGTTCGCCCTGCCCTTGCCCGCGATGTCGTAGGCGACGCCGTGGTCGGGGCTCGTCCGCACGATGGGGAGGCCGAGGGTCACGTTCACCGCGGGATCTCCGTTCACCGCGTCGAGGAGCTTCACCGGGATGAGCCCCTGGTCGTGGTAGAGCGCGACCACGGCGTCGAACTCGCCGAGCGCGGCGCGGAAGAAGACCGAGTCCGCGGGGAAGGGGCCGGCGGCGGGCGCGCCAAGCTCCCGGGCGCGGGCGAGCGCCGGGGCGAGCAGGGTTTCCTCCTCGTCGCCGAACGCGCCGCCCTCGCCGGCGTGCGGGTTGAGCGCCGCGAGCGCGAGCCGGGGACGTGGGATCCCCAGGTCCTCGCGAAGCGCGCGGTGGGTGATGGAGAGGGTCTCGACGATCCGGTCTCGCGTGAGCGAGCGCCGGAGCCGGCCGAAGGCGACGTGGTTCGTGACGAGGGCGATCCGGAGCGCTCTGCCGGCGAGCATCATCACCGAGCGGCGGACCCCGCAGCGCGCCTCGAGCCACTCCGTATGCCCGACGAACCCGGGCAGCGCCCGCGCGACCTGAGCCTTCGACACCGGCGCGGTGCAGAGCGCGGCGGCGTCGCCGGAGCGGACCGCCTCGAACGCCGCCTCGAGGAAGGCGAGCTGGGCGGGGCCGCCCGCGGGCGTGGGACGGCCGGGGCGGAGGTCCGACGCCGGGAGGCGGGTGACGGCCACGAACGCGCCGCCCTCCGGGACCTTCTCGCCGGGGGCGAGGAGCGGGAGGCGCAGGGCCGAGAGCTCGCGCGCGAAGAGGCGCGGGTCGCCGAACACGAGCGGGGCGAGCTCGCGCCGGAGCGCCGCGAGGGCGCCGGCCGTCACCTCGGCGCCGACGCCGGAGGGATCGCCGAGGCAGATCGCGACGCGCGGCAGGAGGGCCATGATCTCAGGGCGGCGGGGCCTCGAGCTCGGGGATCCGGACCTCGATCACCGCCTCGCGGCGGAGCTCCGCGACGTACTGCTCGCGGTACCGATCCGCCTGCTCCGAGATGAGCCGGTCGCGGATGATCTCCTTCACGTCCGCGAAGGGGCGCCCTTCCGCCTGGCGCTTCTCGAGCACCTGGAGCACGTGCAGGCCGGGCCCGGCGCGGACGAGGGAGGAGATCTGGCCGGGCTTCAGGGAGAAGGCGGCGTCCTCGAGCACCTTCTGGAACGTCCCGCGCTTCAGCCACCCGAGGTCGCCGCCCGACTGTGCGGAGGGGCCGCGGGAGACCTCGCGCGCGACCTTGGCGAAGTCCTCGCCGGCGCGCAGGCGCGCGAGCACCCGCTCCCCGTCGGCCTCGACGCGCCGTACCTCGGCCGGCGAGGCGCCCTCGGGGATCGGCAGGAACACGTGGCGGAGCTTGACCTCCTCCTCGCCCTGGAACTCCTGCGGGTGGGTCCGGTAGTAATTCTCGAGCTCCTGGTCGCTCACGTTCACCAGGCCGCCGATCTTGTGCTGGAGGACGGCGAAGTTCTGCAGCTGGCTGCGGAGCCGCTCGCGGAAGGTCTCCCGCGTGAACCCCTGGGCCTCGAGCGCCTGGTCGAGGTCCGCGTCGGTGAACTCGTTCTGCTCCTTGATCGCCTCCACCTGGGCGTCGACCTGGGCCTCGTTGATCTGCAGGTTGAGCTTCTTCACCTGCTGGGCGAAGAGCCGGTCGGCGACGACCAGGTCGAAGGCGGCGCGGAGCGCCGCGACGCGGGCGAGGTCGCGCTCCGGACCGGGGGTGAGGAGGTTCGCCCGCTCGAGCGCTGGGCCCGCGGTCCGCTCCAGCTCCCGCAAGGTGACGACGTCCCCGTTCACGGTGGCCGCGACGCGGTTCAGCGTGAAGCGGGGAGCGGACTTCGGGGCCTGCGCGGGTGCAGCGGCGGCCGCGAGCGCGAGCATGGGGACGAGGAGGGTCACGGGGTCACCGAGGCGATGGCGTTCTCGTCGTACGTGATCTGCGCGCGCTTCCGCAGGGCCTGGAGGTACTCGGACTGCGCCTTCGTGCGCTTCTCCCGCAGGAGCTTCTCGCGGATCTCCGGCGCCGCCTTCTCGAGCGGCCGCTTCTGCGCCGCCCGGCGCTCGACCACCTTGAAGAGGTGGAAGCCGTAGGGCGAGGGCGTCACCTCCGAGACGGTGTTGAGCGGAAGGGTGAAGCAGACGTCGAACACCTCGGGGAAGCCGGCGCCCTTGCCGATGAGCCCGAGATCGCCGCCCTTCTTCCCCTCGGGCGCGATCGAGTTCTTCCGGGCGAGCTCGGCGAAGGTCTGCGGGTTCGCCCGGAGCTTCTCGCGAAGGGTCTGCGCCTGCTCCTTGGAGGCGACGACGATCTGGAGCACGCGGACGGCCTCGGGGTCCTCGAACTCCTTCGCGTGCTCGGCGAAGTAGGCCTGGACCTCCTCCGCCGTCACGTCGACGTCCGGGAAGACCTCCGTCTCGAAGAGCCGCTCGAGCACGAGCTGCTCCTTGAGGCGGGCCTTGAGCTCCGTCTGGCTGAGGCGCTCCTGAGCGAGGAGGTCGTCGAAGTGGGTGCCGGGGTAGTCGGCCCGCACCCGGAGCAGCGCCCGCTCGACCTGGTCAGGCCCGACCACGATCGCGCGAACGCGCGCCTCCTGGAGGAGCAGCGTTCGCCGCACGAGGTCCTCGAGGATCTCGCGCTTCAGCTTCTCCGTCGAAGGGCTCGCGCCGGCGGTCCCGGCCTGGGCCTCCCGCAGCTCGCGCGCGAGCGCCTCCGCGGGCACCGGCTCGCCGTTCACGACCGCGACCGGGCCCGGGCCCGGCGCGGTCTTGGGG
>JAEZXM010000581.1 GCA_023419875.1 Pseudomonadota bacterium
GTCGAACACGAGACGGATCGCCCGGCGCAGGTGGACGTTGCGGGTGGGCCTGCCCTCCCGGTGGTTGAACTCCACGTAGAACAGCGTGCCCTCGTCGAAGCTCTTCATCGGGAACCGCTCGACCTGCGCGCGCTTGATGTTGTCCCGACCGAGCCCGGCGAAGTCGATCTTGCCGTCCTTGAAGAGGTTCAAGGGGGCGTTCGGATCCGTCGTGAAGTACGGGATGTCGATCCGGTCGATCTTGATCCGCGCCGCGTCCCAGTACAGCGGGTTCCTGTCCATGGTGAGCGCCGCGCCGCGGTCCCAGCGGGAGAGGACGAACGGCCCGTTGTAGAGCATCTCCGCCGGACCGACGCCGTAGCGGCCCTTCTGCGCCCGGTAGAAGTCCTCCCGGAGCGGCAGGTAGGTCTTGAAGGCGGTGAGCCCGAGGAAGTACGCGCACGGCCGCTCGTACTCGATCTCGAGCGTGTGATCGTCGAGGGCCTTCACCCCGAGAGTGGTGACCGGAACCTTTCCCTTCCCCTGGTTGATCGCCTGGGCGTTCTTCACCGGGTACATGATGAACGCGTACTCGGAGGCGGTGTCCGGATCGACCACCGTCCGCCAGGCGAACACGAAGTCGTGCGCGGTGACGGGCTTCCCGTCCGACCAGCGCGCGTTCTTCCGGAGGTGAAAGGTCGACCCGCGCTCGCGCAGCTCCCACGAGGTCGCGACGGCCGGGATGATTTCGCCTCCGGGCCCGTAGTTGGTGAGCCCCTCGTTCACGTGCCCCAGGACGAAGCCGCTCAGCACGTCCGTCGCCTTGGCCGAGTCGAGCTCGGGGGGATCGTTCGAGAGCGCGTAGCGGATGACCGCGCCCTGCGGGGCCTCCGGCCGGCAGGCGGCGAGCGTCCCGATGAGGCCGACCAGCGCGGCGACGGTCAACGCCCGCGCGCGTCCGAGGACAACGAACCCGTTCATGGCTGTGGCCCAGGGGAGAGGCATTCGAGAGGCGGGGATGATACCAGGCGTCCGCGCCCGGCGCCGCCGCTTCACGGCCCGCGCGGCGGCCGCCCGGCTCCCGGTCGAGGCAGCCGGCCGCCCTCGCGGACGCCCGGACGGGACTCTACTCCGCAGCCTTCCGCCGGCCCTCGTGGGCGGTCGCGGTGGTCTCGCGGATCACCAGCTCGGGCCGGACCACGGTCCGCGCAGCGACGGCCGACCAGTCCGCCACCCTGCCGCCGATCCGCTCGAGCACCGCCTCCGCCGCCATCCGCCCCATCTCGTGCAGCGGCTGGCGGATGGTGGTGAGCCCCGGGCCGAGGTACGTCGAGCTCTCGATGTCGTCGAAGCCCAGCACCGAGACGTCGCGCGGCACGCGCAGGCCCGCCTGCTCGAGCGCATGGATCGCTCCGATGGCCAGCACGTCGTTGAAGGCGAACAGCGCGGTGAACTGCTCGCCGGTCGCGAGGAGCCGGGAGGTGATCTCGCTTCCGAGCTGCGGCGAGTTCGGGCTGTCGTCGTCGACCATCTGGACCAGGCGGCCGGAGATCGGGACGCCCAGGTCGGCGGCGGTCTCCTCGATGGCGGCCCAGCGCACCGCGGCATCGGGGACCGACTCGCTGCCGCGGATGAAGGCGATCCGGCGGTGCCCGAGCCCGGTGAGGTGGCGGAGCGCGAGCTCGGCGGCCGCGTGGTGGTCGAGGAGCACGCGGGCGGTGCCCTTCACCGCGTGGTGGCAGGAGATGGTCGCGACGGGGATGTCGAGCCGCATCTTCCACGGCGCGCTCACCACGATCAGGCCGTCCGATGCCCGCTCAATGAGCCGCTGAGCGTAGTCCTCGACGAGATCGCCGCGCAGGTGGTGGCTCACCACCGAGTAGAAGTACCCCTCCTTGACGAGCCGGTCCTCGATGCCGCGCAGGACGAGCACGTTGTACCCGGCGCTGATCTCGGGGACCATGACGCCGACCGAGAAGCTCCGCCGCGTGCGCAGGGCGCGGGCCAGGTAGCTCGGCCGGTACCCGAGCGTCTCGGCCGCCTCGCGGATCCGCCGCTGGGTGGCGGCGGCGATGCCCACCCCCGCCCCGCCGTCGCCGTTCAGCACCGTGGAAACGGTCGCGGGCGCAAGGCCCAGGTACTGGGCCAGGTCCTTGAGCGTGGTCGCGCGCTTCTGTGCCGGCGCCCTGGCCTTTGTCTTCGCTCCCCGTCGGTTCATGGTCCGGTCCGCCGAAGCCCCTCTTGAAGGTCGGCCACCGTGATACCAGAACCGGGCCTGGTTGCGATCGTTTTAGTCCGCCGAGCCTGGCTCGGTGAGACCCCGGTGGAGCTGCGCCTTGGCCGGCTCCGATAGCACCCGGGCGGCGGCCGCCTGCGCCTTGTTCTTGAGCGAGCCGGCCACCACCCGGTCCTTGCCCGCCATCATCGCCTCGAACGCTTTTCGGGCGACGCCGGCGGGGTCGTCCTTCTTGCCGGCGCCCACCTTGGTGTCCTCCATGTCGGCCCGCTCGAAGAAGGCGGTGTCGGTGGGGCCGGGAAGGAGCGCGGTCACGGTGACGCCGGTGTCCCGGAGCTCGTTCCGGAGCGCCTCGGAGAACGAGTAGAGGAAGGCCTTCGAGGCGCCGTACACCGCCTCGAAAGGCGCCGGCATCAGGGCGGCGATCGAGGACGTGAAGAGGAGGCGCCCGCTCCCCCGGGCGACCATGTCGCGGAGCACGAGCTTCGCGAGGTGCACCGCGCCGGTGACGTTGAGAGCGATCAGCTTCAGCTCCGCGTCGAGGTCCGTCTCGCGCGCGAAGTCGCCGTTCACGCCGATCCCCGCATTGATCGCCGCCGCCTCGAGGGGCCGCCCGGTGCTCCGGACGCGTTCGTGGAGGGTCTCCACCCCTGTGTGCGTGGCCAGATCCGCCTGCACGCGCTCGACCCGTGCCCCCACGCGCTCGAAGGCCTGTCCGGCCTCGACGATCCCCGGATCCTCGGCGCAGACGACGAGGTCCCAGCCGCGCTCCGCGAATACCCTGGCCAGCTCGTACCCGATCCCGTCCGACGCTCCGGTCACCAGCGCGAGCGGTCTCTCTCTGAT
>JAEZXM010000590.1 GCA_023419875.1 Pseudomonadota bacterium
GGTACACCCGGCCCGAGGACGTGCGGCGCGCGCTGGCGGCCGGCTTCGACGCCCACCTCGCGAAGCCGTGCGACCCGGAGGCGATCGAGCGGATGCTCGCCTGAAGCCGCCCGCGGGCCCTCTGCGACCGAGAGGCATCTTGTCCGGCCCGCACGCGGAGCGCACCTTGAGGACCCGTGCAGGCAGCCGGACCACGCGCTGGAAGGGCACTCTGGGCACTCGCCGCGGCCCTCGCGGTCGCGTGCGGCGGGGCCCTGCCGAGGGTCGATCCCGATCGGCTCGCGGCGCGCGTCGGCGATCCCCGATTGAACGAGGCGAGCGGCCTGGCGGCCTCGAGCGCCGAGGACGAGCTCCTGTGGGCCCTCGACGACAGCGGCAACCCTCCCGTGCTGCACGCGTTCGGGGCGGACGGCCGGCCGCGCGGGCTCCTCGAGATCGAGGACGCGTCGGACCTGGACTGGGAAGCCCTGGACGCGTTCGAGTGGGAGGGCCGGCCGTGGCTCCTCGTCGCCGACGTGGGCGACAACGCGGAGGCGCGGCCCGAGGTGCTGCTGCACGTCGTGCCCGAGCCCCAGCCCGCGGAGCTCGCGCCGGATCGGAGGATCGCCGCCCGCCCGGCCTGGACCGTGTCCGTGCGGCTCGAGAACGGCCCGGCGGACTGCGAGGCGGTGGCGGTCGATCCGACCGAGGAGCGGATCTACTTCGTGACGAAGCGATCCCGGCCCGTCCTCCTTCTCTCGGCGCCGCTGCGGCCGGAGGGCGGCGCGCCGGCGGTGGCCCGCGTCGAGGCGGCGGTGGCGATCCCGGAGCACGAGGTCGGTGCGCTCACGCTCCCGCTCCCCACCTGGCGATACCGCGGGAACGTCACCGGCCTGGCGTTCTCCCCGGACGGCCGCTCGGCTGCGGTCCTCACCTACGGTGAGGTGTACCTGTTCACCCGCCGTCCCGAGGAGGCCTGGGCCGCCGCGCTCTCCCGTCCGCCCGAGGAGCTCGGCGCGCCGGGGCTCTGGCAGGCGGAGGCGATCACGTTCTCGCGCGACGGCAGGGCCGTCTGGGTGACCGGCGAGGAGCGCAACCCGCGGCTCGTACGGTTCGAGATCCCCTCCGACGTCCGCACCGCGACGGACCGCGAGGCTTCGACGGGCCGCGCGGGATCTACGCGACCTGCTTCGCTCCCTTGACGAGCCCGAGCCGGAGCAGGCTCTCGGCGGTGGCGACGATCGCCTCCGCGGCCGGCCGCGGGCTCCAGCCGAGGACGCGGCGCGCCTTGTCGCTCGTCGCGTTCTTCCTGCGGCCGAGCTCGGGCAGGATCTGCTTCACCGCCGGGTCCCAGAGCGAGGCCAGCCGCACGAGCCAGTCCGGGAGCTCTCGCGACGCCACCTTCCGGGCCGCGGGTCCGAGCCGGTCCTTGAGCACGCGCGCGAAGTCCCGCATCGAGAGGAAGTCCCCGGCGACGGCGAGGAACCGCTCGCCCCGCGCGGCCGGGTGGGTCATCGCCTTCAGGTGGAGGTCGGCCACGTCGCGCGCGTCCACGACGCCGAACCAGACCCGCGGACAGCCCGGGATCGAGCCGTCGAGGAGCCGCTGCACGGTGAGGATCGAGGTCGAGGTGTCGGGGCCGAGCAGCGGGCCCAGCACCACCACGGGATTCACGACCGCGAGCTCGAGCGCACCACCCTCGCGCGCGACGAAGTCCCAGGCGGCGCGCTCGGCCAGGGTCTTCGACCTCGTGTAGGGCTGCACGTCGGGCGCGGCCGGATCGGTCCAGCTCGTCTCGTCGAACGGCGCCTCCCGCGGGGCCGCGTGCCCGTAGCCGACCGAGGCGAAGGACGACGTCAGCACGACCCGGCGCACGCGCGCGTCGCGGGCGGCGCGCAGGACCCGCAGGGCGCCCTCGCGCGCCGGGACGACGAGCTCGTCCTCGTGCCGGGGGAGCGCCGGAGGGAAGGGCGAGGCGACGTGGAGCACGTACGTGCAGCCCTCGACGGCGGCCGGCCAGCCGGCGTCGCGCGTGAGGTCCGCCTCCGCGAAGGAGAGCCGCGCGCCCGGGTCGACGCCGGCGGCCCGCAGGCTCCCGCGGACCTGATCGGCGCGCGCGAGGCTCCGGACCGTGGTCCGGACCTCGTGCCCGGCAGCGAGGAGCTGGAGGATGCAGTGACCGGCCACGAACCCCGAGCCGCCCGTCACCAGGACCGTGCTCATGTGCCCTCCTCGCCGGACGAGCCGGGTTCACTCACAGTGTCCACCGCGCGCGACATGGGGAGGTCGGGCGCCGGCGCGGGCTCCTGCGCCGCCGGCGCGAGCCACCCTTGGAGGAGCCGGAGCGCCGCCTCGGGATCGTCCGCGTACGTGAACAGCGCCAGATCCTCGGGGCTCACCATCCCGTGCCGCACGAGGGCGTCGAAGTTCACGATCTCCTTCCAGTACGAGGACCCGTAGAGCAGGATCCGCGTGCGGCGATCGAGCTTTCCCGTCTGCTCGAGCGTCAGCACCTCCATGAGCTCGTCGAGCGTGCCGAACCCGCCGGGGAAGACGACCAGCGCGCGCGCCAGGTACGCGAACCAGAGCTTGCGCATGAAGAAGTAGCGGAACTCGAAGGAGAGCTCGCGGGTGATGTACGGGTTCGGCCGCTGCTCGAAGGGAAGGCCGATGTTGAGGCCGACCGTCATCCCGTGAGCCTCGGACGCGCCGCGGTTCGCCGCCTCCATGATCCCCGGCCCGCCGCCCGAGCAGACGACGTAGCGGTGCGAGCCCGCCGGCAGCCCCTTCGACCAGGTGGTGACGAGCCGCGCCAGGGTGCGGGCGTCCTCGTAGTAGCGGCCGAGCGGACCGTCGGGCGTGATCCGCGCCGAGCCGAAGAAGACGATGGTGTCGGTGATCTTCTCGCGCCGGAAGACCTCGAGCGGCTTCAGGTACTCGGCGAGGATCCGCAGGGGCCGCGCCCCGGCGCTCTCGAGGAAGCCCGAGTCGAGGTACGCGATCGGGGAGCGGGACGTGACCTTGCGCTTCATGGCGCCTCCGGGACGCCGGGATCATACCCTCGCGCCTCCGCGCCTCCAGCGTGATTCCTCGCCCTCGCTCCGTGCGTGCTGCGCGGTCGCCCTGTTTCGTTTATCCTCCGGGGCCACACCAGACGCGGGAGCTCGGGCGACCGGGCTGAGAGGGCGGCACCTGCCGCCGACCGCACGAACCTGTCCGGGTAATGCCGGCGAAGGGAGGATGGATGTCTTCACTGGCCGAACAAACGCTCGTCGCCTCCGTCGAGGCGGGGCGCACGCTCTCCGAGGAGGCGCCGCGGTCGCTCGGGTTCCGGGATCAGCTCGTCCTCTGGGGAAACCTGGGGGTGACGCTGACGATCCCGGTGGCGGCGGCGTTCGTGCTCCAGCCGATGCCCGACCTTCCGCCGCTCACGCTGGGCGCCGCGGTCGCGGCCGTCGTGCTCGGATCCGTGCTCGGCTCGGCGGTGCTGGGGCTCTCGGCGATCCCCGGCGCCGAGACCGGCGCGCCGGCGATGGTGCTCCTCCGCGGGCTCCTCGGCCGGCGCGGCTCCTTCGTCCCGACGGCGCTCAACGTCGCCCAGCTCGTCGGCTGGGCGGCGGTGGAGATCCTCGTCATCGGCCACGGCGCCGCCCGGCTCGTCCCGGGGGTTCCGCGGGAGGTGTTCCTGGTCGGCGCCGGCGCGGCGGCGACGGCGCTCGCGATCCGTCCGCTGGGCTTCGTCCGCGCGCTGCGCCGGGTGGCGGTCTGGCTCGTGCTGGCCGCGACCACGTACCTCTTCGTCCAGGTGCTCCGGCGTGGGATCGTCCAGCCCGCCGGCGGATCGTGGCGCCAGTTCTGGCCGGCGGTCGACCTTGTGGTCGCGCTCCCCGTCTCGTGGGCGCCGCTCGCCGCCGACTACGCACGCCACTCTCGCACGCCGGGCAAGGCCTTCGGCGGCGCGTTCGCCGGCTTCGCCCCCGCGGCCATCGCCTACTTCCTCCTGGGCGTGTTCGCGGTGACCGCGATCCCGGGGGCGGCGAGCGATCCGATCGGCGCGCTCCTCGCCGTGCAGGTCGGCGCGGTCGCGGTCGCGGTCCTCCTCCTCGACGAGCTCGACGAGGCGTTCGCGAACCTGTACTCGACGGCGCTCTCGGCGCAGAACCTCCGCCCGGCGCTCGATCGGCGCGCCGCCGCGATCGCCGTCGGCGCGGTCGCGACCGGCCTCGCGCTCGTCATCGACGTCACCCAGTACGAGAGCTTCCTCTTCCTCATCGGCTCGGTGTTCGTCCCGCTGTTCGCGGTGCTGCTCACGGACTACTTCGTGCTGCGCCGGCGGAGCGGCTGGAACGTCGGCTCGCTGGCGCCGGCGCGACCGCTCATGGCGATGCCGTGGCTCGCCGGTTTCGTCGCCTACCAGCTCCTCAACCCGGGGACGGTGCCGGGCTGGTCGGACGCGTGGTCTGCGCTCCGGGGCGCGCTGCAGCTGTCGCCGCCGCTCTGGATGTCGGCCTCGATCGCGTCGTTCGTGGTGGCGGGGGTCGCGACGCTCGCCGTGGGCCCGCTGGAGCGGCGGTCCGGCTCCCGCCCGTTCAGCGGGGGGCGAACGCCAGCTCGTACCCGATGACGAAGATCGCCACGTCCGCCATCAGGTGGCCGAGCCAGGGGCCGAGCAGCGATCCGGCGGTGCCCCGACCCAGGTGTCCGCCGCGCGGCCGGGCGGCCGCGGCGCGGACCATCGGCGGAGCGCGGATGCTGAGGGATCGCGGGCCT
>JAEZXM010000600.1 GCA_023419875.1 Pseudomonadota bacterium
GTCACGCGCAGGGCGACGCGCTGCTCGTGTCCGTGGCCCAGACCCTTCGCGGCGCCACCCGCCCGTTCGACGTGGTGGCGCGGCTCGGCGGCGACGAGTTCGGGATCATCCTCCCCGAGACCGACGCCGCCATGGCCGAGGCGATCCTGACGCGGCTCCGCGGACAGGTGGTGGGCGCGGCGGAGGAGGGCGGCTGGGCCATCGGTCTCTCCGTCGGCGCCGCGGTGTTCCTCTCGGCGCCCCGCGACGTGGACGAGCTGACCGCGCGGGCCGATGAGCTCATGTACATGGTGAAGCGCGGGGCGAAGGGGTCGATCCGGATCGGCGTGTTCGACGGGGCGCAGGTCTGGGCGAGCGCGGTGCCGAGGTAGGGGGTGGGGACGAGACCGACCGATGGGCGCACCTTCCGGCCGTCCCGGCGTGGCAGGCGCCGGAGCTTGCGTGGGACGAACTCACCTCCGCGGCGGAGATCGACGCCGCACTCCGGGATGAGGAAGGGGCAGGGCGCACGGCCGGACGGAGCTTGCGTGGGCACGTCTCCGTGTCGCGCCACCGCCGCCGCGTTTGCCCGTAGACTGCACCGCTCATGCGCTTCTTCGCGACGGCGGCCAAGGGGACCGAGGGTGCGCTCCGCCGGGAGCTTTCGGGGCTGCGCCTCGCGGGCGTGCGCGGCGACCGCGGCGGCGTGTTCTTCGAGGGCGAGCTCGAGGCGGGGATGCGTGCCTGCCTCCACTCCCGCACCGCGATGCGCGTCCTCGTCGAGCTCGCCCGGTTCCCGGCGCCCTCGGCCGAGGCGCTCTACGACGGCGTGCGCGCGGTCGAGTGGCAGGAGTGGCTCACGGTCCGCACCACGCTCGCGGTCGAGGCGACGATCGGGTCCTCGGCGATCACCCACTCCGGCTTCGCCGCCCTGAAGGTGAAGGACGCGGTGGTGGACCGGCTCCGCGACGCGCTCGGCGCGCGGCCGGACGTGGATCCCAAGGACCCCGACGTCCGGATCGTGCTCCACCTGCACCGGGACGAGGCGACGCTCTCGCTCGACCTCGCCGGCGCGCCGCTCCACCGGCGCGGCTACCGCGCCGCGATGACCGACGCTCCGCTCAAGGAGACGCTCGCGGCGGCGGTGCTCCTCCTCGGCCAGGTCGATCCCCGGCTGCCGTTCGTCGATCCCATGGCCGGCTCCGGGACGCTCGCCATCGAGCACGCGCTCCGCGCCCGGCGGATCGCGCCCGGCCTCGGCCGCGCCTTCGGATTTCAGCGCTGGCCGGCGTACCGCGGCGGGCCGCAGTCGGCGTGGGACCGGATGAAGGCCGAGGCGGCCGCCGCCGCGCTCCCGAAGGCGCCTGCGCCCATCCTCGCCCGCGACGGGCACCCGAAGGCGATCGAGGCGCTCCGGAGGAACGCCGCCGCGGCGGGCGTCGCCGGGGACCTCGTCATCGAGAAGGCCGACGCGCGGGACCTCGCGCCCATCGCCGCGGAGGGTTCGCTCGTCTCGAACCCGCCCTACGGCGAGCGGCTCGGCGGCGGGGATGATCCGGCCCCCGCCGCCTCGGCCGTCGCCACGAAGAAGCTCGCCGGCTTCTACCGCGGCCTCGCCGAGATGATCGCGCGCCACGCTGGCTGGTCGGTGGTGCTCCTCTCCGGGAACCCGCTCCTCCCGAAGGCGATCCCGCTCCGGCCGGAGGTGGATCACCGGCTGTGGAACGGGCCGCTCGAGGTGCACCTGCTCACGTACCGGGTGCGCTGACGGTCGTCAGGGCACGCGGGTGAAGACGCCGATCTCCGCGACCAGCCGGGCGGCGCTCGAAGGGTCCCCGTCGAACCAGAAGTAGAGCTCGACGTCCTCGGAGAGCGCCTCGGACACGGCCACGAAGACGTCGCCGCAGACGGGCACCAGGGCGGCCCGCGGCGCACCCTCGACGTCCACCAGATCCACGACCATGTCGCCGTCCTCGATCGACACCACCGCCCGACCCCACTGGAGCGGCTCGAGATAGGTCCCGACGTACCGTGGATAGGAGGAGACCGGGGGGAGCTGCTCGCGGCGGTCGAGGTGGGGCAGGACCAGGCCGTCGTCCGTCCCCACGAAGAGCCGCAGCGCCTCGGCCGCGATCCGGATGGGCACGCCCGCGCCGCTGTTCATGAGCACGACCACGCCGAAGCGGCGGTCGGGGGCGAAGGCGACGGACGCGGCGAACCGGGTGTCGTTGCCACTGTGGGAGAGGACCCGATCCCACGGACCGTCGAGCGCGGTGAGGCCGAGCCCGTACCGCTCGCCGGGGAAGCCGTGGGTATCGACCGGCGTCTCGAGGAGCTCGGCGACCCCGGCCGCGGAGAGCATCTCCCCGCCGCCTTCCATGACGGTGGCGGCGAAGCGGGCCAGCTCCGGCGCGCTCACGTACGTCTGGTTCCCGGAGGGGACCATGTACGTGCAGCCGTTCGAGTCGAGCTCGACCGCGGTGAGGTTTCCCTCGTCGTCGGCGCGGTGGCCGAGGCTGTGATCGAGCGCCATCGCGGTCGCGGCGTCGAAGGTGATCCCCGGCATGCCGGCCGGGTCGAACACCAGCTCGCGCAGCGCCTCCGCGAATGGCTCCCCCGCGGCGCGCTGGAGGGCGAGGCCGGCGAGGGTGTACCCGGAGCTGCTGTACTGGTAGAGCAGCCCGGGTTCGGACCAGAGCGGCGGGTGGAAGCCGGCCCAGCGGTCGTCCAGGCTCTCGGCGCAGACGTTCTCGACGGCGTTCGGGAGGCCCGAGGTGTGCTGGAGGAGCTGCCGCAGGGTGATCTGTCCCGCCTGGACGTCGAAGCCGTCGGCGAGCTGGAGATCCGCGACATGCTCGACGACCGGGTCGTCGAGATCGAGCACCCCGCGATCCTGGAGCGCGAGCAATCCTGCTGCGGTCAGCATCTTGGTGGTGGAGCCGATCCCGAACATCGTCTCCGCGTGAACGGGGTCGTCCGTGCCCAGGGCCTTCGTCCCGAGGCCGGCCGAGAAGGCGACCTCGCCGTCCACGATCACCGCGATCGCCGCGCCGGGCACCCGCTGGCGCGCGATCTCGGCGCGGGAGAAGGAGAGGAGCCGATCGAAGCGATCCTGATCGGTCGCCGGACCGCCGCCACAGGCGGCCACGAGCGCGAGGAGGGGGAGCCAGAGCGAGCTGCGGGACATGTCGCCTCCTGCCACCGGCATCGGTGGGGTGGGTTCGCGTGAAGTCGATGGAGAAGCACCGGCCGAGGACGATCCCGGGACCGCCCCCCTCGCGGCCTTTCGCCGCGACCGCGGGCCGGCGATATGCTTGGCGAATGGTGCCGCTCGCGCTCGCCCTGGCGCTGTCCCTCGCCGCCCCGCCTCGCAACGAAGCGCTCGAGCGTAAGCGCGAGGAGATCGCCCGCGAGGTACTGCGCGTGGCCGGGCAGATCCAGCGGGACATCGAGACGGGGGACGTGGCCGCGGTCGTGGCGCGCGTGCCGGCGGAGGGGCTCCGCTGCGGCGGGGAGCTCGTGCCGCGCGAGCGCGTCGAGCGCGACCTGCGGGCGGAGGGGAGCTGGCTGCACGGCGTCTTCTTCGGCGGTCCGGGCGCGCCCGCGCCCGAGGGGCAGCCCGGATCGCTCCGGGAGCTGTTCGCCCGGGCGAAGG
>JAEZXM010000028.1 GCA_023419875.1 Pseudomonadota bacterium
CCCCGGGGGGGGGGGGGGCGCGGCCGCCCCCGCCGGGAGGCATGACGCGCCGCAAGTGGCTCGCCGGCGCTGCGGCGGTCGCGGGCGGTGCGGCGATCGCCGGGAGCACGAGCGCCTCCGCCCAGGAGGCGGCCGGCACCCGGCGCCCCGCCGCACGGACGCGTGCCGCGCCGCCGGGGCTCCCGGGACGCGACTACCAGCCGGTGGTGGTCCCCAACGGCTCCAAGCTGCCCTGGCGAATCGTCGAGGGCGTGAAGGTCTACCACCTCGTCGCCGAAGAAGTGGAGCACGAGCTGGCGCCGGGGTTGACGGCGAAGTGCTGGGGCTACAACGGGAGGGTTCACGGACCGCTGATCGAGGCCGTCGAGGGAGATCGGGTCCGGATCTACGTCACCAACCGCCTGCCCGCGTCCACCTCGGTCCACTGGCACGGCCTGCTCCTCCCCAACGGCATGGACGGGGTGGGCGGGCTCAACCAGAAGGCCATCCGGCCGGGTGAGACGTTTCGTTACGAGTTCACCCTGCGCCAAGCAGGGACGCAGATGTACCACTCCCATCACGACGAGATGACCCAGATGGCGCTGGGATTGACGGGGCTGCTCGTGATCCATCCGCGCCGGCCGCGCGCTCCCGACGTAGACCGGGATTTCGCCATCCTCCTCCACGAGTGGAAGATCGAAGCGGGCAGCCGCCGCCCCGATCCCAACGAGATGACGGATTTCAACGTGCTCACCATGAACGCTCGGGCGTTTCCCGGCACGGAGCCGCTCGTGGCCCGCACCGGCCAGCGAGTCCGCATCCGGCTCGGCAACCTGAGCGCCATGGACCACCACCCCATCCACCTGCATGGCCACCATTTCTCGATCACCGAGACCGACGCCGGCCGGATCCCCGAATCGGCGCGTTGGCCGGAGACGACGGTGCTCGTGCCGGTGGGCGCCACCAGGACGATCGAGTTCGTGGCCGACGCACCGGGCGATTGGGCGCTGCACTGTCACATGACCCACCACCTGATGAACCAGATGGGCCACGGCATTCCCAACATGGTGGGAGTGGATCCCGGTGACCTCGACGCGAGGGTGAGGAAGCTCCTGCCCGGCTACATGACGATGGGCCAGACCGGCATGGACATGGGCGAGCACATGGCGCACATGAAGATGCCGCCGAACAGCATCCCCATGGTCGGCGGCCAGGGGAAGCACGACTCCATCACCATGGGCGGCATGTTCTCCGTGCTGAAGGTGCGCGATCGGCTGGCCGGCTACGCCGATCCGGGCTGGTACGACAACCCGCCGGGAACGCTGGCCGAAGGCGCCGGCGAGGCGGATCTCCGCCGCGACGGGATCGATCCGAGCGCGCCGCCTCCGGGCGACGCCGGCCCCGCCGTGCGGCACGGCTGAACGGGCGGTCTCGCCGACGGGCCGAGCGATTCACTTCGGCTTCGCCGCGAGCCGTACCTCCGTCGCCTCCGACTTGCCGTCCCGCATCCGCGTGTGGACCACCGCGCGCTCCCCCACGCGTACCTCGGCGAGCGGCACCGCGACCGGGCCGCGCAGGATCTTCGTTCCCGGCCCCATCGCCACGGTGCGTTCGTCCCCTTGCGGCGTCGTGAGGACGATGTGGCGCTCGTCGATCTGCTTCACGGTACCCCGGTGATCCGTTCCGCCCTCGTGTGCGCTCGCGCCGCCTGCGACGAGCAAACAAGCGAGCAATATGCCCGACACGATCTTCCGCATGCGCTCCTCCGTCCTCAGTGGTGATGATCCGGCGCGCCGGTCGCCGCGGCATCGGATCCTCCGAGGAACTCTTCTTCCTCCTGCAGCTCCCTCCACTCTGCAGCCGACCGGGGATTGAGTCGATCCATCTCCCGCAACTCGACGTCCGTGATCCGGGGGAGATGCCTGAGGAAGTGGACGAGGTGCCAGCTCTCCTCGGGGCGCCCCTCGACGCCGAAGGCCGGCATGCCCGTGAACCGGACGCCATTCTCGATGATGTAGAACAGCTCTCCGTCGGAGAGCTCCTGGGTCGCGGATGCCGTGAGATCGGGGGTGCGCGGATACAGTCCGCGCCCGAGCTCCGTCCTTCCCTTGCCGTCGTTCCCGTGGCACGAGGCGCAGTGGTCCGCGAAGTGCGCGCGCCCCTCGGTCAATATCTCGCCGGTTCGCGGCGTCGGGTTCGAGCGCGCCCGCTCCGCCGCGGGGATCCCCAGGTGGCGCAGGCGCCGCGCCACGGCCGCTTCCAAGGCGGAGGGCTCGGGGCGCGCCGAGATCCCTCCGCGCAAGAGGACGAGACCCGCCGCCGTGAACAACCCGGCCGCGATGACCAGCGCAAGCAGGATGGTCAGGACCCAGCGTTTCATCTCGACACCGATCGTCCGGGTGGTGGGCGGCGTACCGCCACCCTGGCCGCTCTATGTCCCCGTGAGGCCGCAGGCGCAATACCTGCGAGGGCGTGACGAAGACCATCACATGATCTGCCCGCCGGCTCCTGCATGATTCGGCACTCGCCGTGCAGTGATGAATCGAGAGCGTCGTTCGCGACGAAGCAACGTGCGGAGGGAGACATGACGGCCGAGCACGAGGAGCTGCGGTCCTTCATCCGGGAGCACCACGTCCACTTCGACATCGCGGCTCGCAGCGAGCTCGTGGACGGTCAGCGCGCCCGGGTGGGCGAAGGGGTCCGGCTCTGGGCGGTCCACCCGAAGCGGACGAGGGCGCTTCCGGGGTGCGAACACTGCAGATCGCTGTTCGAGAAGCTGCGGCGGTTCGCGGTCTCGGTGATCGGCGGCGACCCCTCGGTGCTGGGGACCATCCAGCCCTTCCGGCCCGCGCTGTACGAGTCACGGGTCGTCACCGATGCCGACGAGGTCGTGCTCGAGTTGTGGTCTCCGACGGAGGGGAGCCGCGGATCGCAGGGGACCGTCTCCGAATGGAGCAAGCGGATCCGCGAGGCCCTCCGGGAGATCGGCGTGCCGGAACGATGAAGACCGCGTCAGCTCCCCTTGCAGTGGCACTCGAGGCAGCCGTGGGCGGAGCACGCGCCACAGAGCTTCCCGAGCCTGCGCCCGAGCGCCTGCCGGGCCCGATGCAGCCGGACGCCGGCGTTGTTGGCTGTGATCCGCCTCTCGACGGCGACCTCGGACAGAGGCCTCCCGTTCAGCTCGACCTCGCGGATCACGTCGGCGTACTCGGGCTTGAGCTCGCCGATGGCGTCGTGCACGCAGGCGCATACCGCATCGTGCAGCTCGGGATCGGCCACCGCCTCGTTCACCTCGGAGGCGAGCCGCCGGGCGACGTCGCCCTCGACGCCTGCTCGCCGGGCGCGGTCGAGCCAGGCGTTGTGCAGGACCGTGTGGAACCAGGCCACGACCCCTTCGTCACCGACCGCTGGCGTCCCGCGCTCCAGCGCGCGCACGTAGGCCGCCTGGAGCACGTCCTCGGCGAGCTCTCGGCTCCGCGTCTTTCGCACGAGGGCCTTCAGGAAGCGTTCCCGGTGCTCGAGCAGGGTCCGCTCGGCGCTCGGGTCCAGCTCGCCGCGGAAGACCTCTGCAGCCTCGGTGCTCTCTTCCATGCCGGTCACATACTCGGGAATGGGACGCCGAGCCACCGTCCGGCTTCCGTCTCCGACGGGCCCACCGGCACCCGGCTGTAAGGAGCGCGACGGTCACACGTTCCTGAGGGGAAACAGGAGAACTCGCAATGGACACCGGTCACCATCACGCTCACGGCGCCGCCGACGCACATCCTCCCCGGACCGCAGAGGATCGTGATCCCGTGTGCGGGATGCACGTGGACGCGTCCCGTCCCCCCGGCGGAAGCGCCGAACACGCGGGCCGCGTCTTCTTCTTCTGCAGCCCACGGTGTCGGGCCAAGTTCGTGGCGGAGCCGGCGCGCTACGCCGAGCCGCAGCCCCGACCAGCGACCGTACCTTCCGGGGTCGAGTACACCTGCCCGATGCACCCCGAGATCGTCCGGTTCGGGCCGGGCAGCTGCCCGATCTGCGGCATGGCGCTGGAGCCTCGCACCGGCGCGGCGGTGGGGGAAGAGAACGCCGAGCTGCGGGAGATGGCCCGGCGTTTCTGGGTTTCGGCCGCGCTGGCGATCCCTCTTCTGTCGATCGCGATGCTCGAGTACGTCGTCCCGCTCGAGCGCTGGCTTCCCGGCCGATCGTCGATCCTGCTCGCGCTGCTCCTCGCCACGCCGATCTGCACCTGGGCCGCGTGGCCGTTCTACGTCCGCGCGGTCCAGTCGGTGCGCAACAGGCACCTCAACATGTTCACCCTCATCGGCCTCGGCGTGTTCGTCGCGTTTGCATACAGCCTCGTGGCCGCGCTGCTGCCGGGCATCTTCCCGGTCTCGTTCCGGGACGACCAGGGCCGGGTTGGCGTGTACTTCGAGGTGGCAGGGGTCATCGTCACCCTGATCCTGCTCGGGCAGGTGCTCGAGCTGCGGGCGCGGAGCTCCACCAGCGCCGCCATCAAGAAGCTGCTGGGCCTCAACCCCAAGACCGCGCGGCGCATCGGCGACGGCGGCGCCGAGGAGGACGTGCCGCTCGACGCCGTCGCGGTCGGCGATCGCCTCCGCGTCCGCCCCGGCGAGAAGATCCCCGTCGACGGCGTCGTGCTCGAGGGGAACAGCTCCGTCGACGAGTCGATGGTCAGTGGCGAGCCGATCCCGTCCGAGAAGGGCCCGGGGGACCGCGTGGTCGGCGCGACCGTGAACGGTACCGGGTCCCTGGTCATGCGCGCGGACCGGGTCGGATCCGACACCCTCCTCTCGCGCATCGTCGCCATGGTCGCGGAAGCGCAGCGCAGCCGTGCGCCCATCCAGAAGCTGGTCGACGTGGTCTCGGCCTACTTCGTCCCGGCGGTCATCGTGATCGCGATCGTCACCTTCGTCGTCTGGGGCGTCGTGGGGCCGGATCCGCGGATGGCGCACGCCCTGGTCAACGCGGTCGCCGTGCTCATCATCGCCTGCCCCTGTGCGCTCGGGTTGGCGACGCCCATGTCGATCATGGTCGCCACCGGCAAGGGCGCGACGCTGGGGGTGCTCTTCCGGAACGCCGAGGCGATCGAGACGCTGCGCAAGGTCGACACGCTGGTGGTCGACAAGACCGGCACGCTCACCGAGGGGAAGCCCCGGCTCGCCTCCGTCGTGCCCGCGCCCGGGTTCGACGAGCCCGAGCTCCTCCGCCTTGCGGGCACGCTGGAGCGCGGCAGCGAGCACCCGCTCGCCGCCGCCATCCTCCGCGGGGCCGAGGAGCGTGAGATCACGCTCGGCCAGACCTCGGGCTTCGAGAGCCTCACCGGGAAAGGGGTCCGTGGGTCGGTCGACGGCCGCGCGGTCGCGCTCGGCAACCTGGTCCTCATGACCGACCTCCGCGTCTCCCTGGGCTCCCTGGCCGAGCGCGCGGAGTCGCTCCGTGCCGACGGCCAGACGGTGATGTTCCTGGCCGTGGATGGCGCGCTCGCCGGCCTCCTGGGCGTGGCCGATCCCATCAAGGAGAGCACCCCCGAGGCGATCCGTGAGCTGCACCGCGAGGGCCTCCGCATCGTGATGCTCACCGGCGACAGCTCCACCACCGCCAGGGCCGTGGCCGCGAAGCTCGGGCTGGACGACGTCGTCGCCGAGGTCCTCCCGGACCAGAAGGCGGAGGTGGTCAGGCAGCTCCAGCGGGCGGGCCGGTTCGTGGCCATGGCAGGCGACGGAATCAACGACGCGCCGGCGCTGGCCCAGGCACAGGTCGGCATCGCCATGGGCACCGGGACGGACGTGGCCATGGAGAGCGCCCCGGTGACCCTCGTGAAAGGCGATCTCCGGGGCATCGTGCGCGCGCGCCACCTCTCTCGGCTCACGATGCGGAACATCCGCGAGAACCTGTTCTTCGCCTTCGTCTACAACACCCTGGGCGTGCCCATCGCGGCGGGCGTCCTGTACCCGTTCTTCGGCCTGCTGCTGTCGCCGATGATCGCCGCCGCGGCGATGAGCCTGAGCTCGGTCTCGGTGATCGGCAATGCGCTGCGGCTCCGCCGCACGGCCGTCTGACCACGGAAGGGACCGAGAGGTGAACCACGGGACTCAGGCTGCTCCGCAGAAGACTCGCGCTCGAGCCAAGCTGCTCGATGCCCACACCGCCCCGCCTACCTGCCGCCGCTGTTCCTGGCATGCGCTCTCATCCGCGCTCGGCCTGCACTGTCCGTACGACGCCCTGCACCGTAACGCGAATGCACGAGCGCCGAGCAGGACCAGAACGCCGAGGCACGAGACCCGCACGAGAGCATGACTCGCTCGAGAGCCAACGATGAGCACCACGAGGAGGCGCGACGCTCGATGCACATGGGGTGGGGTCGATTCGCGGCGATGATCGGCACCTCGACTTTCGTGATGTTCTTCCTGATGTACCAGCTGGTGTACGAAGTGGGCCATCTGGTGTTCAGCGTCAATCGTCTCATCGCCGCTCTCGTGATGGGCGCCACGATGGCCGTCGTGATGCTCGGCTTCATGTGGTCGATGTACCAGACGAGGCGCGTCAAGATCGCCGTCATCGTCGCCGCGGCCGCGCTTGGCGTCGTTCTGTTGTCCACGAATCGAGCGCAGGCGCTGATCACGGACGTCACGTTCATGCAGGCGATGATCCCGCACCACTCGATTGCCATCAACAACGCCACCCGGGCGGACATACGCGACCCCAGGGTCCGCGAGCTCGCCGACGAGATCATCTCCTCGCAGGTTCGCGAGATCCGCGAGATGGAGCTGCTCATCGAGGACATCGAGCGGAATGGACGCCGAGGGGAAACGACGTTGCCCGCAAGGCCGGCCGTGATCACGCGCGAGATGGAACCGAAGATCCGAGACGCGGTTCGGTGATTACGCTACTACGCGCCCTACGGGAGTGCCGCGCATGGGAGAGAGACGCGAAAGGTCGATCCCCTTCCCGGAGTGCTGTCGACGGTGAGCTGCCCCCCGTGGGCCTCGACGAGCTTCCTGCTGACGAAGAGGCCCAGGCCCACTCCCGGGATCGAGTCCCGCGTCAGCGTGGAGCGGCGAAACGGCTCGAAGATCTCGTCCTGCTCGTCCGGCGGAACTCCGATGCCAGTGTCGATCACCTCGAGGACGGCGGCCTCGCCTTCCTTGCGCGCCTTCACGCAGACGAGGCTCCCCCCGGGCGAGTACTTGACGGCGTTGCTCACCAGGTTGTTCAGCACCTGTCCGATCCGACGGGCGTCGCACCACGCGGGAACGCAGCCGCCGGGCAGGACGACCTGGAGGATCGAGGCGCCGGGTTCGGAGCGCGCCGCGGCGTCGCGCACGACGTCGCGCAGGTCGCACCGCGCGCAGGCCAGGGGGAGCTCTCCCAGCTCGACGCGTGAGATGTCGAGCAGGTCTTCCACCGTCGCGGTGACCCGGTCGACCGATCGCTTCGCGATGAAGAGCGGTCGCGTCAGCGACGCCTCGCGCGCTGGATCGGGCTTCACCAGGGCGAGCGCGCCCCTCAGGGCAGCGAGGGGGCCACCGAGATCGCGGGCGACGCCCGCCAGGAAGCGCACCTGGCTCTCGCGTTGCCGCTGGATCTCGCTGGCCGCGAGATTGAACGTGCAGGCGATGCGACGGATCTCGGCGGAGCCGTCCTCGGGGGCGCGCCGCCCCCGGTCGTGGGTGTACGAGCGGATGGCCTCGCTCATACGGTCGAGTGGCAGAAACAGCGCCCTGCCCAGCGAGCGGCCGAGCAGAAGGGGCAGCAAGAAGAGGCCGAGCGCGACGCCCCCCGCCGCGATCGCCACGACGCGGTGCGTGCCGGCGTGCTGGCGTTGAGCGCGCGCGAGGTCGAGGTCGAACCGGATCACGGCCTGTGCCCTGGAGAGCGCTTCCTCGATGTGGGCCTCGGCGGGCCCTCGGTCGGGCGAGACCGCGGTGCTCTCCAGAACGCGGAGAATCGCGGTCTGCAGCGCCGCGAGGAGCTCACGTTCCGCGTCGCTCGATCCCTTTCCGCTCACGCCCTCGGCGAGACGACTCAGCCGATCCTTCGCCTGGATTGCCTCGGGCGATCGCACCTCGCCGTTCCTGGCGAGGGTGATGCTCCTGGCGTGCTGAAGGACGAACAGCTGTGCCCGGACGTCCTCGGCGAGGCGAAGCGCCTCCAGTGTCGCGCCGAGGTCGTCGGCCATCCGGTGGAGGCGCACGGTCGAGAGGAGGAGCGCGAGCACTGCCAGCACCGCGAGGCTGGAGAACAGGGCGCCCGCCCTGCGCAACAACCGCCGCAGGCTGTTCGACGAGGAGAGCCCGTTCATCCGTTCCTGCGCCGAGCCGGTCCCGGCGGACCTGGGAAGCGCGTGCTCCGTCACGATGCTCCTCCGATCTGGATCCGGCTCGGTGCGTGAGCAGCGGACGCGGAGGTCCACGGTCAGGCAAGCTCGCGCCGCACCTGCTCGAACTCTTCCCTCGAGATGTCTCCTCGTGCGTAACGCCTCCGGAGGATCTCGAGCGGCGTCTCGCCCGCTCCAGCGTCCTCCCCTGCGTCCCCTCTCATTCTCCTCCGGGCGCCCCAGATCGCCGCGGCCAGCACCGCGCCCAGCACGATCACGGCCCAGGAGGCAAGCCCGACGAGCCACCCGTACCCGTGCATCCATCCATCCCAGCCCCACATCATGGCGACCTCCACATCTCGAAATGCCTCGAGGCATCCCGCGTCCAACCCGTCACCTTCTTGTCGTGCATTGGCCACGCCAGGACGCCATCCCCGTTGCATCGTGGCTTCCGCGGCCTCGAGGCCGCGACCTGCGCGAGGCGTGACCCTCCTGGCCACGGGCGCACGAGACCACGCGTTCCGGGAGACTGCCCTGATTGTGATCCATTGGTCTTCGTGGACGTCGCTCGCTGTGACGATTGCTCGCACAGTGTGGCGGGGGCGTGCACCGCCTGGACGATCGAGCCCCTGCAACCGCCGCCATGCGGGTGGACCGCCGGCCGGACGCTCGCCGGTGGATCGGAGACGGCCCGGGCCCGAATTCCGATGGACCCAGGCGTGGGGGACGGGAGCGACGCAGCGGAGCCGACCGCGGCCGAACGGACGACGGAGGTCGTGGATCGTTCAGCCACCGCTGGCCCGCCGGATGCTTCGAGGTCGAGGAAGGTGCCGCCTCGAGCGCTCGACATCCGGCACGGAGCAGCGCCGCGGAAAGGATGGCGTGACGGTGATCCCGGACCACGGACAATCGCGCGTGCAGCCCACCGGGGACTCCGAGGTGTTCCCGACGGCGGGTGGGATTCTCGAGTGGTCCCAGCACCGGAGCCTCCGCTCGCGCGCCGCAGGGTGGGGCGTGCTGACCGGCGCGCTCCTGGTCGGCTTCTACGCGGCAACGCTTGCGCTGGCCAATTCCTCCGCGCACCCGGTGGACGAGTTCGTGCGGCTCTGGTTCTGGCTGACGCCGCTCGTGTTCGGGTTCTCGCTCCAGGTCGGCCTGTTCGCCTATGCGCGGGGGGCAGCGCGGGCCGGACATGCGCCGCCACATGCGCACGGGATCGTGGCCTCCGGCGGCGCGACCACGGCATCGATGGTGGCCTGCTGCGCCCACCACCTCACCGACATCCTTCCGGTCATCGGACTCGCCGGCGCCGCTACTCTGCTCGCGACCTACCAGGACGTGCTTCTCCTCCTGGGCGTGCTCTCGAACGTCGTGGGCGTCACCTACATGCTCGGCTTGCTCCGGAAGCACCGGCTGTATCCGAGTCGGGCCTCGCTGCTCGCCGTTGCGCTCCGGTGGCCGGTGGACAGAGCGCTCTGGCCCGTCGCCGGGCTTGCTCTCTTCGTACTCGCAATCGTGCTGGTCGCAGGATGAGCACCGTCACTGAAGCCGGACGACGTATGCGGAGGTGAACATGTGGTCTCGAACGAGAGGTTGGATCGGCTGGACGATCGTCGCCGCAATCGGTCTCGTAGCGCTCGTCATCGCGATCAACCCGACCAGCAGAGTCGGCCGGGCATCTGCGACGGCCCTCGCCGGCGGGAGTCAGGTCTTCGGCGTGACCAAGGAGAGCGCCGGGGCGGTCACCGTGGCGCTGACGCCGAAGAAGTTCTCGAACGAGCGACTGGTGATCGACATGGCGGTCACCACACACACGGTCGACGATCTCGACAAGCACGACCTGACGAAGGTCGTGGCGCTCGTGACCGCCGGGAAGACCATCGCGCCTTCATCGGCCCCGAGCCTCAGCGGTCATCACAGCCGCGGAGAACTCGTCTTCCCCCTCGAGACGTCGCCTACCTCGCTCGTCATCGAGATCCGTGACCTCGGCGAGCCCGGGGTCCAGGTCTTGCGGTGGCCGTGAGGCGCGCGCTCGCCGGCTCGAGGCTGGTCTGCCGGGGCGGCCGATGCGGGGACTGTAAGGCTCGTGGGCACGGCTCGTCGATCAGGTGAAGAAGGGAGAAGCCATGAACGTCGAGACGCTGAAGGATCTGCTCTGGTTGGTTCCGGTTGCAGTGGGCTTCCTCTGGCTCATGCGCCGAGGGGCCTGCGGCGGCCACGCCGGTCACGCACGGTCGCCCCACGACGCTCAGGGGGCCGGGCCCGGGAATCCGATCGACCCGATCTGCGGTATGGAGGTCGAGCCTGGGCGAGCCGCCGGAACACGCACCGTCGGTGGGCATGAGTACTCCTTCTGCTCGCCGCGGTGCCTGAAGACGTTCGACGAGGACCCGTCCGCCTACACGCGCGGCGCGAACGAACGGGGATCACGCCACGCGCGCCACGGTTGCTGCTGACGACGCGAGCTGGGCGCGTCGAAGACGGAGCACGACCTCTTCGGTCACTTCGTGATCGACCCGGTTACACGGCTCCAGGCTTCCTGATCACGGCACGGAGACCGGAGGCGGAGTGGTGCCGAGGGCGTCCCACGGCGGATTCCCACCTGGCTCGTGGGATTCGGTGTTCCCGCCGTACGCCGGTCATCGCTGCCGTGCCGCGCCGACCGGTGGCCCCCTCG
>JAEZXM010000095.1 GCA_023419875.1 Pseudomonadota bacterium
GATCCGTACTACCAGAAGTTCGGCGGCGGGCTCCGGATCGCCTACAGCCTTCAGGACAGCTTCGCGATCGCGGTCCGCGGGACGTACTTCACCCCGCTGCGCCGCGAGGCCGTGCGCGAGGGGAAGCTCGCCTTCCAGAGTCAGCTCCTGAGCTCGCAGCTCTACGGGCTCGCCATGGTCAACGGGGTGTGGTCGCCGATCTACGGCAAGGCGTCCTACCTCAACAAGAACATCATCCACTTCGACCTGTACCTCTCGGCCGGCTTCGGTTTGGCCTGGACCGCCACCAGCCTCGCGCCGCGCAACGAGGGGCCGCACTTCGCCGGCGACCTGGGCGGCGGCGTGCGGTTCTACCCGAAGGAATGGCTGGCCTTCGAGCTGGGAATGAACGCCACGCTCTATCCGGACCAGCCGAGCAGGGCCGTCCCGGGAACCCTCCAGAAGGTGTTCGTGGCCAACGTGGGGTTCTCGTTCTTCTTCCCGACTACCTTCGAGTACGAGCAGCCATGACGCGCGCGCGCACCTCTTCGTCCTGCCGTTGCCGGGCCGCCTGCGCGACAGGGCTGCTGCTCGTCCTCGCTCTTCTCGCCGTCCCCGCGGCCCCCCGAGCGCAGAGCAAGTCCGACGCCTTCGCGGGCAAGATCCCGCCGGTCTCGGCGGCCCTCTACCGCAAGGCGGGGCGCTTCGAGCTGTCGCTCTCCGGGAACCTCTCGGTCAACGACGCCTTCTACTCGAAGTACTTCGGCGGCCTGAAGCTCGGCTACCACTTCACCGAGACGCTCTCCGCGACGGCCTATGGCGCGATGGGCATCAACACCAAGGCCGGCTCGGCCCAGGTCTGCCCGTCCGGCGAAGGCTGCCACCCCGCCGACCGCGTTCAGATGTGGCAAGTGCCGGGGAGCATCAAGCTCATGGCCGGCGTCGAGGGCGCGTGGGCTCCGGTGTACGGGAAGCTCAACCTCTTCTCCGAGCAGGTGGCCCACTTCGACCTCGCGGTCATCCTCGGCGCGGACTGGATCACCCACCAGCGGGTGCTCTCGCGCGTGGACGCCGAGGAGCTTGCGCCCACCGGCGGAACCCCGGGGACGGAATCCACCATCGGTGGACACGTGGGGCTCGGCGTCCGGATCTTCTTCAGCGAGTGGGTCGCGATGCGCCTCGAGTTCCGCGACTACGTCTACATGGTGGACGTCCCGAACCTCCGGGATGGAGGCGGCGCCAAGCGAGACATGCAGCACCAGCTCTTCACCGAGATCGGCCTCTCGGTCTTCCTCCCCATGCGCAACCGTCCGGTGCAGTGACATGGCAACCGCGATCCCCGCCCGCCCGCGAACCTTCCTCGCCGCCCCCCAGGGGGCCCCACGTGTGGTGGCGGCTTCGCCGCGGCGGATGGGCCTCGCCCTCCGGGTCGCGGCGGTGCTGGCCTCGGTCGCGTGCCTCATGATCGCGCCGGCCGCGCACGCGCAGCTCGGCATCGATCTGTCCGAAGACCCGCCGCCCGCGAAGACGAAGAAGGCGGCACCGAAGAAGTCGACAACCAGGAAGAAGCCCGCTCCTTCGAAGAAGCTCCCGAGAAAGCCCGCCGAGTCGCCGGCGCCACCGCCCGCCGCCCCGGCCCCGGCCCCACAGGGCGAGCTCCCCGCGCTCGACGTCTCGAAGCCGCCGCCGCCTCCCGCGCAGAAGCCGCCTCCTGCGCAGCGGCCCGCCGCGCCGGGCAAGTCCCTCGGCCTGGAGCTGGGCAAGGCGGCGACCGGCGTCGCCAGGGAGAAGCTCGACGCCGCCAAGAAGCTCCTCGACTCCGGACAGGCGCAGAAGGCCGCGCTCGCCTTCGACGAGATCCTGGCCGAACCCAAGCTCGCCTCCGCCCATGACGAGGCGCGCTACCAGCTCGGGAAGGCGCTCTTCAAGCTCGGCCTGCCCCACGCGGCGCTCTCGACCTTCGACGAGGTGCTCGACCGCGGACCGCAGGGGACGCGCTACTACGGCTCGGCCCTGGAGTGGCTCTTCTCGGTGGGGAGCCGTCTCAAGAACGAGCAGCCGCTGCTCTCGCGCGTGGCGCGCCACGCGCGAGAGTCGTTCCCGCCGGGCTACGAGGACCGGTTCCACTTCCTGCTCGCGAAGTACGAGTTCGAGCGCGGCCGCGCGCTCGCCGACGCGGGCCGCGTGGGCGAGGCCTCCGCCGCCTGGGACGACGCGGCCCGTTTGGCCTCGCTCGTCCGCGAGCAGGCGGGCGCGGTCGAGGCCAAGGCCGGCGATGCGCCGGCGGCGCAGGAGGGCGACCTCTACGCGCGTGCCCGGTTCGTGGACGGCCTGGTGCGGTACGCGAAGGGCGACGACGCCGGCGCCAGCGAGGCCTTCAAGGACGTGGTGCGGCTCACCAACCCCAAGCGCGCCCGGCGCGTCGACCCCACGGTGCGCGAGCTCGCCTTCCTCCAGCTCGCCCGCATCCACTACCAGAACCGCCAGAACCGGTACGCCATCTTCTATTACGACAAGATGCCGTGGGGCGGGCAGAGCTGGCTTCAGGGGCTCTGGGAGGAGTCGTACGCGTACTACCGGATCGGCGACTACGAGAAGACGCTCGGAAACCTCCTCACCCTCCAGTCGCCGTACTTCCAGGACGAGTACTTCCCCGAGTCCTACGTCCTCAAGGCCATCGTCTATTACGAGAACTGCCGGTACCCCGAGGCGCGGCTCGTGCTCGAGACCCTCACCGGGATCTACGAGCCGGTCTTCGACGAGCTGAACCGCATCACCTCCACCCAGCAGACGAGCGCGGCCTACTACGACGTGGTCGGCCTCGCCCATCCGGCCAGCTCGGCGGTGGGACGCAAGATCCGCAAGCTCGCCTTCACCGACGAGAACGTGCGGCGCCTGGTCGAGTCGGTGAAGGAGATCGAGCACGAGCTGGACGTGGGTCTGGGCGAGCGCGGCCGCGGGCTCCGCGACACGATGCTCGGCCGCCGCCTCCAGGTGCAGCTCACCGCGGAGAAGTCGGCGCTCGTGGCCGAGGCCGGGGCGCGGACCAAGGCGACGCTGGAATACGAGCGCGACGCGCTCCGGACGCTGCTGGCTCAGGCGCTGCGGATCCAGATCGAGGTCTCGCGCAAGGAACGGGAGGCCCTCGAGGGCTCGCTCGCGGCCGGGTACCAGGTGGACGTCGTCCGCGACCTCAAGTTCTCCTACGCGGTCTCGGACGAGCACCTCTACTGGCCGTACGAGGGCGAGTTCTGGCGCGACGAGCTGGGGACCTTCTCGTACACGCTCACCAAGGGTTGCAAGGACCGGTTGCCGGGCTCGCAGCAGAAGGCCGAGACGGTCCGCGCCGAGCCCGCGGCGGGCCAGTGAGGACACCGAACGTGAAGGGCACCGCGACACGCCGTCGGGCCGGGGTGTCCGTGCGGCCGCTCGCGGCCGCGCTCGCGGCCGCGTGCCTCGCGGCCGGGTCCGCGGTGGGCGCGGAGCCGCCGCGCAGACCGCCGGCGGCCGCGGCCAAGGAGGCGGATCTCGGCGCGAAGCGGTCGGCCGCCCCGGACGCCTCGCTGGGCGGGACCCTCGCGGCCAAGAAGCCCGCCGCCGGCGCTGCCGGGCCGACCCTCGACTTCGCCACCTTCCGGCGCGGGGTCGAGGTGAACATCTCGGGCAAGCGGCGCGAGGAGATCGCCGGGCTCCAGAAGCTCATCAAGCTCGGAGGCGGCAACAGCGAGGACACGCCGCAGTGGTACTTCCGGCTGGCGGAGCTCTTCTGGGAGGAGTCCCAGTACTACTTCTTCGAGGCCAACCGGCGCGACGACCGGCTCATCGAGCTCGGCACGCGCGGCGACCCCGCCGAGATCGACCGCCTCACGGCCGAGAAGCGCGCGCTCGACGGCGAGCAGAAGAAGCTGCAGGAGCAGGCGGTCGCGCTCTACAAGGCCATCATCCAGCGCTACCCGAAGTACCCGCGTCTCGACGAGGTGCTCTACTTCCTCGCCCAGAACCTCCAGAAGCGAAACCGGATGGACCCGGAGGCGATGAAGGCCTACCGGGCCCTCATCCGCCACTACCCGCAGTCGCGCTTCGTCCCGGACAGCTGGATGGCGTTCGGCGAGTTCTACTTCGAGATCGCCAACAAGAGCGATCGGCCCAAGAACCTGGGCCGGGCGCTCGAGGCGTACCGCAAGGCGGCGGAGTACCAGGAGAGCTCGGTCTACGGGTACGCCCTCTACAAGCAGGGCTGGGTCCACTACAACCTCGGGAACTGGAGCGAGGCGCTCGAGCTCTTCCGCGCCGTGATCTTCTTCGGCGAGATGCCCACCACCACCGTGGCCCAGGACCGGAAGCTCGCCCTGGTGCGCGAGGCGCGGAAGGACTTCGTCCGCACCTACAGCCACGTCGGCTCCGCCGAGCGGGCGTACGACGAGTTCCGCCGGGTCGGCGGCGAGACCGGCTGGTGGGACATGCTGAAGTCGCTCGCCAACCTCTACTACGACGAGGGGAAGGACCGGGATGCGGTGCTGGTCTACGCCCGGCTCATCCGCGAGCGGCCGCTCTCGGTCGAGGCGCCGTTCTTCCAGTCGCACATCGTGACCTGCGCCGCGCGCATGGGCCGCAAGGACGCGGCGGTGGCGCAGGCCCGGGTGTTCGTGAAGATGCTCCAGAAGGTGGAGGCCTCGCCGGAGGGCAAGGACCCGAAGAACGCCAAGGCCATCGCCGACGCCCGGGCCGACGCCGAGCGGACCCTCCGCATCCTCGCGGTCCAGTATCACAACGAGTGGAAGAAGACGCGCGACGAGCCGGTGGCCGGCTTCGCCGCGGAGGTCTACCGCGACTACCTCGAGGTCTTCCCGGGCGAGCCGCCGGCCTACGAGCTGCGGTTCTTCCATGCGGAGCTGCTCTACGCGCTCGCGAAGTTCCCGGAGGCCGGCGAGGAGTACGAGCGGGTGGCGCAGGCCGACCTCCAGGCGGTGGCGCAGGGGGCGAAGCCGGCGCGCTTCTTCAAGGACGCGCTCGAGAACGCCGTGTTCGCCTACGACGCGGTGGTGAAGAAGCTCGACGAGTCGGGGCAGAAGGTCCAGCCGGGCGCCGACGCGAAGAAGCGGATCCCCCTCGCGCCCGCGCGCAAGAAGCTGGTCGACTCCTGCGACCGGTATCTCCAGCACCAGCCCAAGGGCGACCGGTGGGTGGAGATCGCCTACAAGGCCGCGCGTCTTCACTATCAGCACAACGCTTTCGGCGAGGCGAGTGACCTCTTCACTCGCATCGCGCTCGATCACCCCGCCCACGAGCTGGCCGAGTACTCCGCCAACCTGGTGCTCGACGCGTACAACCTGCTCGGCGACTGGCGCAACGTGAACGGCTGGGCGAAGCGGTTCTACGCCAACAAGGCTCTGGTGGATGCGCACCCGCGCCTCAAGGACGACCTCACGCGGATCATCGAGGGGAGCGCGTTCAAGATCATCCAGGAGCGCGAGCAGGCGAAGGACTGGGAGGGCGCGAGCGACGAGTACCTTGCGTTCGCGCGCGACTGGCCGTCCTCGCAGTTCGCCGCCACCGCCCTGTACAACGCGGCGGTGAACCAGGTCCGCGCCGGCCGGCTCGACCGGGCGATGGAGATCCGCGACCGCTTCCTCCAGCGGCATCCTCGAGACAAGCGCGCGCCCGAGGTCCTCTTCGACAACGCCGAGGCGTTCGAGGCGCTGGGCGACTTCGCCGAGGCGGCGGTGCGGTACGAGCGGTACTTCGCCGGCTGGCGGGAGGCGGCGCGGCCCG